>WFOP01000219.1 GCA_015487985.1 Hyphomicrobiales bacterium | reverse complement strand
TCCCAGAGGAGGTGATTGAAGCGGCGGAATGTGATGGGGTCACCGGGTTTGCCCAGTTTTTCAAAATCAAGCTGATCCTGATTTTGCCCACCATCGGCATCATCTCAATTTTGACCTTTGTGGGAAATTTCAACGCCTTTGATCTGGTTTATACGACCCAGGGGGCGCTATCGGGCCCCAATTTCTCCACCGACCTTTTGGGCACAATGCTTTACCGCACATTTTATGGCCAGCAAACCCAGCCCGGAGACCCCAATATGGGGGCTGCCATCGCCACCATGATGTTCCTGATAATTCTGGTCGGCGTCGCAATTTATTTGTTCTTCATTCAACGCAAGTTGACCCGATATGAAATGTGAGGTTTGAAAAATGGCTGTTTCTCGCGCCAGACGTAATCGCCTTGCCGAGTTGGGGGCCCATGCGGTGCTGCTGACCTTCACGGTGATCGCATTGTTTCCCGTCATTCTGATTATTATCAACTCCTTCAAGTCAAAACGGGCGATATTTCGCGAACCCATGGCTTTGCCCAATACGGAAACTTTTGATCTGATCGGTTATACAACCGTGCTGACGCAGGGCAATTTTCCGCTCTATTTCTGGAATTCATTGTCGGTCACGGTCGCCAGCCTGTTTTTTGTGCTGCTGTTTGGTGCCATGGCGGCGTTTGCTTTGTCTGAATACAAGTTTCCCTTTAACCGCCTGACCGGGCTTTATCTGGCGCTGGGGATCATGATCCCCATTCGTCTTGGCACCATTGGCATACTGAAATTGATGGTGGCCACCGGGCTGGTCAACACCCCATGGGCGCTGATTTTGGTTTACACCGCACAGGGGCTGCCGCTTTCGATATTTATATTATCCGAATTCATGTCTCAGGTTTCCTCTGATCTGAAAGCGGCGGGGCGCATCGACGGATTGTCCGAATATGACATATTTTTCCGGCTGGTTTTGCCCCTTGTGCGCCCGGCGCTGGCCACGGTGGGGGTGTTCACCATGATCCCCATCTGGAACGATTTGTGGTTTCCCCTTATTCTTGCACCGGCGGAAGAAACCAAAACCCTCACCCTTGGCGCGCAGGTTTTTGTTGGTCAGTTCACCAATAACTGGAATGCCATTCTGGCCGCCATGGCGCTGGCCATCATTCCGGTGATGATCCTTTATGCGATATTTTCTCGCCAGTTGATTCGCGGGATAACCGCCGGAGCGGTGAAATGAGCAAGCGGCCAATTTCAGTATTGGTGGCCGGGTTGGGCAATATGGGGCGTTCCCATGCGCTGGCTTATGAAAACAGTCCCGGCTTTGAAATAGTCGGCCTGGTCAACCGGTCAAAACCGGACCTTGATCCCGCGCTGAACAAGTATGACGTCACCACTTCGTTTCCCGATGCCCTGGCTCGACTCAAGCCGGATCTGGTGTCCATCAACACCTACTCGGACAGCCATGCAGATTTTGCTGTCATGGCCCTTGAGGCGGGAAGCCATGTTTTTGTTGAAAAACCGCTGGCGACAAATCTTGATGATGCAAAACGGGTGATTGCGGCGGCCAAAGCCAACAATCGCAAACTGGTGGTGGGCTATATCCTGCGCCATCACCCCTCTTGGATACAGATGATAAAAGAGGCGCGGGCACTGGGTGGCCCCTATGTTTTCAGAATGAACCTTAACCAGCAATCCAGCGGCGACACCTGGCACACCCACAAACAGCTGATGCAGACCACGTCCCCCATTGTTGATTGCGGCGTGCATTATCTGGATGTGATGTGCCAGATTGCCGACGCAGCCCCAATAGAAGTGCGCGGCATGGGGGTGCGTCTTTCTGACGAAGTGGCACCCGATATGTATAATTATGGTCACCTGCAGGTGCTGTTTGAAGATGGCTCGGTGGGTTGGTACGAGGCGGGTTGGGGGCCGATGATTTCTGAAAGTGCCTTCTTCGTCAAAGACGTTATGTCCCCCAATGGATCGGTGTCTATTGTCATTGATGAGGCGGCAAAATCCGATGATATCGACACCCATACCAAAACCTCCACCATTCGTATTCACAGCGCAAAGGTGGATGCAGATGGCAAGTTTTCCGCCCCCGACAGATTGCTGAAGATGGATGATGAACCCGGGCATCAGCAATTGTGCGATCGCGAGCAGGAATTTGTCCGCAAGGCGATTGAGCAGGACATGGATTTAACCCGACACATGAACGATGCGGTGAAGTCGCTGGCGGTGGTTCTTGCAGCTGACGCCTCGATAAAAACCGGCAAAGCCCAACAACTGGAACTTTAAAATGGCCCGTTTGAAAATAAATGATCTTCACAAATCCTATGGGGAAGTCAAAGTCCTTGAGGGCTTGAATCTGGATATTCCGTCCGGCGAGTTCTGGGTTTTACTTGGGCCTTCGGGGTGTGGAAAGTCTACCCTTTTGCGCATCATAGCAGGGCTTGAAGATGAAACTGCCGGCGATGTGGTGCTGCAGGATACCTCAATTACCGCGCTTCCCCCCGCCAAACGCGGCATCGCCATGGTGTTCCAGACCTATGCGCTTTATCCTCATTTGACGGTGCGGGGCAATATGGCGCTGGTGCTCAAACAGGCGGGCCATTCCAAATCTGAAATTCAGGAACGCGTAACAGAGAGTTCGCGCGCGCTGGAGCTTGATGCGCTGCTGGAT
>WFOP01000218.1 GCA_015487985.1 Hyphomicrobiales bacterium | reverse complement strand
GAAGAACCATGACCGGGAAAATGTTTGAGCGCTGTCAGAACACCGGCGGACCGGTGCGCGTTGATAAAGGCGCTCGCATATAGCGTGACAAGATCACTATCCAGCCCATAGGAGCGCCCATATCGGGCGATAATGGGATTATTGGGATTTACATTGAGGTCAACCACCGGTCCCAGATTTGTATTAAACCCCAGCCCCTTAAGGCTTGATGCCATTTCCTGATATATCTGTGTGGCCTCGCGCGGCGTAAATCTCAAGGCGATATTTGCCGCCGATGGGATTTCCTTGAAACCCACATCACCGGTCAGGCGCTCAATCGAGCCACCTTCCTGATCCAGCGTAATCAGGGGAGGCGTTGAGGAGGCGGCCAAAAAACCCTGATTCATTTCTCGCACACTGTTCTGGCTGGAAATATTGTTGCGCAAATAAAGCACGCCGCCGATGCGCCCCCCCGCAATATCCTGTGTCACGGCCTGCACCCCGGCCTGGCTGATACTTTTGCCCTGAAACCCCACCAGGACCATTTGTCCCGCCATGGTTTCAAGACTGGCCGCAGCACCATTATTCGCCGACAAAGCAAACATTGTAATTATCAGCGATATCAAACGCATATTGTAAATCCTTCACTTCATCGCACCATTAGAGCCTGATTCTGTTCCAATGGTGTTAACTCATTAACCGGCAATCATTATGATACGGACCAAATTCCCGTTAGCCTGAAACTTCAAAATACACCGATCCTGACAAAGGAAGTATCATTGTGACAGACGCAACATCTTTTAGTGGCCAAGATTTGACCGCCACGCAATCAGCTTCAAAAAAAGCCAGACAAAAGCCGGTTGCAAAAAAACTTCCTGTTCGGGCCGCCACTGCGGCAGATATCGACCTGATTCATGCCCGGTTGGCCGAAGTTATTGATACTTCCCCCTATTATGGGGACCGGTTTAAGGATTTCGAAAAAAAGCGGATGAGCAAGCGATATTTGCGCACCCTGCTCGCCGCAGACCCCTATCATCTGATGATCATAGTGGCGGATGATGAACCGGCCGGATTTATGATAACCAGTCCGCAATATGGCACCTTATGGTTGCACTGGTCTTATATTTTCCCCGAAAAGCGCCGCGCTTCCCTCGCCATGATGGGCCTGCGCGCCCTGATTGCCCATTTTGATAATGGGCGTTTTCACAAAATCGCCACCTATACCAAGGATGGCAACCCGGCGGTGGCTCTGCTCAAGCGATTTAAGTTTGATCTGACATGCACCCTGAAAAAACATATTTTTGGCGAGGACTATCTTTTGTATGAACTTCCCCTCACCAAAACTGAAGACGGATATGATATGGGCACCGGCATGGGACGCCTGGGGCGGCTCAAGGCAAGATTGAAAAAACTGTTGCCTTCACGCTAACCTTATTACCCTTCGCAAAAGAACAGCGCCTCAACCGGCGTTGATTTTTTCTCTGGAACACACCCACATGCGCACACGCGGCAAAACGGATACGTCCATCCGGGTAACCTTTAATGCTGTCCACCACATAAGTGCCGACCAGATGGAGAGCGCCCCAAAAGCGGCAAAAGCCGCACCGGTAAGGCCAAATGCGGGCACCAGAATATAATTCCCTGCAACGAGTACCACCATGCCCGCGCCAATTGAAGGCAGGCTTGCCCAGGGGTGGTCATGAATGGACAACACCATAGCCGCCGGACCAAAAGCACTGCGCACCACAAGCGCCAGACAAAGAATAGCCAGCGGAATTGCCCCGCTCATGAAAGAGGGGCCAAAAATCATCAGCACTAGCGGCCCGCCAAACAATACCCCCACGAACAACACCAGCGACAGCCCGACCGCCACGAAATTGGCATCCCCCAATTTGCGGTAAAAATCCGACCGCTCGGGTTTGGCAGCCGCCTCAAACATATCGGGCAAAGACACCGCATAAATGGCGGTTATGCCAAATGCCATCAATGAGAACATACGCGTACACACCCCGAAAATTGCCAGCGTTTCGCGATCCATCAGACCGGAGAGCAAAATCAGGTCGATATCGAAAAAGTATAAAGTCGCCAGATCAATCAGGACCCAGGGCAAGGCAAATCGCCACCAACGCGCAGATTCACGCCGGGCCCCACTTTCATCAGAGGCAATCCCCCCCACACTGCGAATAACCATGCCCAGATGAACCAGGGCCACAAGGCAATAGCCCAACGCAAATCCCCATAACATCAGGTCCAGCTTTTGGTCATGGGACGTGAGCAACGCTGCCAGACCAAAAGAAGTGACAACCAGCAATGGCCGAAATATACCATCCGCAAAAAACCCGGCATAAGGGCGCTTCAATCCGATCAGAACCGCACCGTTTACGAATATAATCGCGATGGCAAAAGCAAGGATTCCCCCCTGCATCCAGTATCGCTCAAATATCGCCAGCACATTTGCCAGCGCCCCGGACGGAGGCAAACCGCTCATCCCGCCCCCAACCTGACTTAAAACAGCGGCACTGATAAACCCAAGACTGAGCCCGACAAGCAAAACATGCGCATATG
>WFOP01000217.1 GCA_015487985.1 Hyphomicrobiales bacterium | reverse complement strand
TATGCCGCCGCAGCTTTGGCATTCACCAATCTGATGTTTGGCTATTTCATCCTGCCCGAAAGCCTGAACATGCGCAAACGCCGCCGTTTTAACATCAGGCGGGCTAACCCTTTAGGGGCCATTATTGCATTTAAGCCCTATCGGGCAATTTTATGGCTGCTTGGCTCGCTGTTTTTATTCTCCCTGGCCTCCCAAACATATCCTTCAATATGGAACTTTTTCACCATCGAGCGCTTTGATTGGAGTTCATCTCAAATTGGCCGCTCCCTTGCGGTCTTTGGGTTCTTGTTCGCTGTGGTACAGGGGGTGCTGATCGGCCCGGTAATCAAACGTGTCGGGGAAAGCTCAACCGTCATCATTGGCATGTTCGCCGGCGCCATTGCGTTTTTCGGCACCTCGTTTATCCACACCCCGGTCGGGCTGTATGGCTATCTGGTAATCGGCGCTTTTTCCGGCCTTGCCGCCCCGGCAATCAATGGCCTGCTGTCGCGCCAGATCCCCGACAACGCTCAAGGTGAACTGCAAGGGGCGGTAAACGCCACCAATGCCCTGACGGCAATTATCGCCCCCCTTGCCGCCACCCAGCTATTCGCCTATTTCACTACCTCCCCCGACGCACCAAACTATTTCCCCGGCGTATCTTTTTTCGCCGCCGGCATCGCCGTGATTTTCTCTTTCACCGTATTTATTTACGCCGTGCGCCGATTTGGACTTCGCAATATCCACGATCCCAAATTCAGCGCCAAAGCGCCCGACATGGCCAAGCCCGGCGAAATTGCTTCCCCACCGCGTGCAAATAAAGATGAGCATTAACCCAACCATCCACCCTGCCACATCGCACGATCAGAACGCCATCTGGCAAATTATGAAACCGATAATCCGCGCTGGACAAACCTATGCCCTTGACCGCGATTTAAGCAAAACCGATGCGCTGAACTACTGGATGAATCCTGGGCACAAAACCTTTATCGCCCAATCATATGACAAGATTCTGGGGACCTACAAACTCGGCCCCAACCAGATGGGCGGCGGCAACCATATCGCCAATTGCGCCTATATGACTCACCCCGATGCGCGCGGCAAAGGCATTGCCCGCGCCATGTGCGCCCACTCCATCGAACAGGCCAAAAACAGCGGCTTCAAAGCCATGCAGTTCAATTTTGTGATTGCAAACAACGCCCCCGCCCTGGCGCTATGGGCCGCCATGGGATTTGAAACCATCGGCAGAATACCAAATGCCTTCAATCACCCTCAAGAGGGGTTGGTGGACGCGCTGATAATGTTCAAATCGCTGGGATAAGCACCTCAGATGCATCCGACTTAATCCAGCGTTGAAGGCCAATCCCCGTGCTGCTCCCCCTCCCGATCCATCAGGATAAACCCGTGCGCCCCGAAAAAGTCCCGTTGGCCCTGGATAAGGTTCGCCGTGCCGCGCCCTTTTCGATAGCTGTCAAAATAAGATAATGCCGCCCCAAGGCTGACCATTGGAAGCGCCCCCAGTGCCCCGGCAGCCACCACCTGGCGCAACGCCCCGTGATTAGCGCGCATAATCTCAGCAAAATCCGGCGCAACCATCAGGTTGGCTGCTATGCCATTATCGTAAGAAGTGGCCATCTGATCGAGAAACCCCGAACGAATGATACATCCCGCCCGCCAAATCCGGGCGATTGTCCCCAGCGGCAAATCCCACTCATATTCCTCAGACGCCTTGGCCATCACCGCAAAGCCTTGCGCATAGGCCGCAATTTTGCCCGCCAGCAATGCCTGTTCAAGGGTCTGAATGCTAAGCTCAACTTTCCCCTCAACCAGTGTGCCAAAAATCTTTTCCGCTGCAATGCGTTCATCCCGGAGCGCAGAAATCGAACGCGCCGCCACCGCCCCCTCAATTGTTGTGGCAGGAACCCCAAGCTCAAGCGCGGCGATTGCCGACCAGCGCCCGGTTCCCTTTTGCCCCGCCTTGTCCAAAATCAAATCAATCAGCGGCATGCCGGTCTTTTCATCCACCGCCTCAAGCACATGCCCGCTTATCTCAATCAGATAGGAATTTAGCGGCCCCGCGTTCCAGTCTTTGAAAACCTGCGCGCACGCTTTGGGATCCATCCCCAATCCGTCCCGCATCACCCCATAGACCTCGGCGATCATCTGCATATCGGCATATTCGATGCCGTTATGAATAGTTTTGACAAAATGGCCGGCCCCGCTTTTCCCCAGATAAGCGCAACACGGCTCCCCATTGAATTTGGCGGAAATTGCCGTCAGAACTTCCTCGGCATTGAGCCATTGCGCTTTTGATCCGCCAACCATGATCGAGGGGCCCTGGCGCGCCCCCTCTTCACCCCCCGAAACGCCGATTCCCAGAAATCCGATCCCCTGCGGGGTCAATTCCTCATAGCGGCGCACGCTGTCGCGATAATTGGCATTCCCCGCCTCAATGATCACATCCCCCTTGTCCAGATGCGGCAACAGCGCGGCAATGGTCATATCCACCGGCGCCCCCGCTTTGACCATGATGATAATGGAACGCGGCACCTTGATGGAGGCAACGAAATCCCCCAGATCAGCATTGGGAACAAACTGCGGCTCCAATTTTCCTGCCTCACTGATAAAATCGTCAATTCGTGCAGCCGTGCGATTGTTGACGGCTACCCGATAGCCGTTTTCTGCAATATTAAGCGCCAGATTGCGGCCCATAACCGCCAGACCAATCAGTCCAATATCCGCCAGTTCCATGTCAGCCATCCTGATTTTCTGAAATTGCATATAGCCTACAACTCATAACACACCGCCACCTTGTCCGGTGTCAAACATGCGTGACGATACCAGACCCCGCCTCAAAACCGGCGCGATGCATCCAGCGCCAGCCCCAACCCCACACTGCCGAACACATCGGTCTGCATAAATTTCGCATCCGGGAACAGGCGATCCAACTGCGCGCGCAGAACCGGAATTTGCGTTGATCCGCCGGTCATGATCAGCGTTTCAATCTCATGAGCTTTGATTCTGGCGGCTTTGAGCACCGCGTCAATTGTTTGAGGTATCCGCATAACGGTTTCCCCAATCGCCTCTTCCAGATCATTCCGACTCAACAC
>WFOP01000216.1 GCA_015487985.1 Hyphomicrobiales bacterium | reverse complement strand
GACCTGCCCCGCCCGTATATCTGCGTTGATTTTCAACATTTTAAGCTAAACGGGACACGCGGATTGATTACCGGTTGATTGCTGGTTGCCGATCGGATCACGTATTCTCCCACGATATTTCAAGTTCCAGACATATGGAGCAATACATAGGTCCTAATACGAATAGGAAAAAATTCCTTTACAAGCGGGAAGTAGGAACATAGTCCTATATGTAAGTGTTCGATTCTACGCAATTACCAACTCACACCCGGCACAACACTTAGTTCACAATTCGGAGGGTGATTCTCCTATTGGGGCCTGTTGAGCAGATATTCAAATGGGGCCGGCGGGCATATTGGCAGAATTGGCACATAAACTTTTTGGGGAAATATTGGGGAAAATTTTATGAAACAGGAAGTGTACTATCATTCTTATCACAATCGGGACCGGCTGGTGCATATTGTGGATTCAGATGTTGCAACGTGTGAAGCTTTGAGCGTGCTGTTCCGGCTCGAAGGTTTTCAAACCGCATTTTCCCAGAACTGTGCTGACTTTTTTGCCGCGATTCAGCGCCGCTCCCCCGATGTTGTTGTGCTCAATCTTGAAATTGATTCAACATCAAGCACCCATGAGCTGAGGAAAATCAAACAGGCCTGCACCGGCGCTCCGGTGTTCATGCTGGCGGATGAGCCCGACATTGAAGCGGCGGTTGATGCCATGAAATCAGGGGCCACCGACGTCATCTCCAAGCCAATTGATACGGAAAAGTTTGTGCGCGCAGTGCGCGAGGCTCTGCGGCGTGATGTGCATCTGGGGGCGGTTCAGGGGGGACGGCGACCGATAGAAATTCGCGGATTTAATCAACTCACCCCGCGTGAGCGCGAGGTGTTGCAACTGATATCAAACGGGCAGTCCAACAAGGAGGCCGGACGTGATCTTGGCATATCCCCCCGCACCATCGAAGTGCATCGGGCGCGGGTTATGGAAAAACTGGGTGCGCGAAATACCGCTGATCTGATGCGTATCATTCTCACCGGATGATGGTCTTTATCCTCTGGTGTGCCCTGTGGCGCACGCCTCACCGATATGTGACTAAATTTTTCTTGGAATGTTGATCTTCTTATATTAGGAATCAATAATATATCAGCTTCAAGAGAGTTTTTCCATGACCAATACCGCCCCGAGAACGATCGATCCAACGCGCCATTCCATTGAGCTGTTCAAGCTCCTTGGCGCGCTCTCCCTTATTCTTGTTTTGTTTGTTTCCGGGGCGGCAGCCCAACAATTTTCCCCGGCGGTAGATATGACCGCTCAGGATACATATCAGGCCCTTCAGGATGGAACGCTGGTATTGATCGATATTCGCGAACCCGATGAATGGGCTCAGACCGGCATTGCGCAAGGGGCTTATACCCTTTCCATGCGGGATCCTGCGTTTTTGTCCAAATTGGCTGTTATTCAGGATGAAAATCCGGGCAAATCCGTTGCCTTTATTTGCGCTTCCGGCAATCGTTCAGGCGTTGTGCAGGCAGAGTTGGCGCGTCGCGGCTATGAAAATATGTATTCAGTTTACGGGGGCACCACCGGCTCACGTCAGGCCATGGGCTGGATAAGAGACGGGTTGCCAATTGAGCCATGGTCACCAAGCTAGTCTGAAATTGCAAGCCGGCCTGAAATTTTGTGGCGTGTCACATGTATTCTTGTGGCCCGCCCCCTTGCCCTTGGCTGGCCCCTTGCGAGGTATATATCAACACTTTGACATTGATTTTTATCGTTTTTATCGTCGGGGAAAAAGCAAATATTGCTAATAACCATTCCAGCGACTATAACTTGCAGCTTGAAGTGAGGCCACCTAAGTTGCAGTTATAGTTGCTCAAGGGTCATTAGTATGAAGAGTTTTTCCACCTCCAGCTTTCCCACGGATCAGGGAGATGTGCTCAATACAGCTTTGATGGCCGTACGCAAAAATCCGCAGGCCTTGTTTACAAACTTTCAGTGGTTTCTTTACGCTGCAAAAAACACGGTGTATTTCACCGCCTTTTCCACTGAAACCTTTGACAAGGAAAAGCTGTGTAATACCGTTGCGCAGATGGCGGCGCTGGCTCCTCAATTGACTCATGGTTTTGTCGGCGCTTTGCCCGGACAGCCTTTCCCCCGGAATATGCTGGAGGCCATCACCTCCATTCAGGAAGTTGATGACTTTGACGGATACCCGGACAAATGGCTCGACGACGGGCAGGACCTTTATGTGGACAAGGAACTGCCCCTGTTTCGGGTGCGGGTGATTGTTCGACGCGGGGGACCTGATGAACTTGGGCGCGCCTCCATGATTATGGTGCGCTCCTCCCATGCGATTATGGAAGGATCAGATTCCGCTCTTTTGACCCGCTCGCAGCATTCTTCCCATGGCACCATGTCCGATCAGGGCAGGAAGGTTTCATGGCGTAAAAAAATCTCGTTTGCCGCAGCGGCGGCCCTGACTTTGCCCATACATATGATTTCCGCTCACCTGCTGTCGCCAAAACAGGTGGAAATGGGATTTTCGACACTGGTTTTTGACCGTCACAGATTGCGCAAGGTCGCCAACAGGTTGGGTGTGCGTCAACGCTCCTTGATGTTTGCCCTTGTGCTCTATGCGCTCAATGATGGTGGAAAAGGCTGGTCCCCCGATAAAATTCGCGGAATATACACCATGCTTGATAGTGAGCGTCACGATTACGACGATGATTTTTTCAGAGTGCGTTCCCTGGAAGCTGTCTTTGAGGTAAGTCAGAATCTGGAAGAGTTCGTCACCAGGGTCGATGCAACGATTGATGATGTCGAGGCCAAGGACATCACCAAAATGCAGTTTTTGCTCAACACCATGCTTAAGGCACATCGAACCATCAGTCGCTTTTTGCCCTTCCTCTATTCGGATCGTTTTTTTCGTTATAACGGCAACTACGATATGGTTCTGACCATGGTCCCCCCCCACAGAACCTATGGGGATCTGACCAGGGGGCTGATTGAGCCGATTTATTGCGGCTCGTATCATCCCGGTTCCAACCTTTGCACCTTTGTGCCGGGACGAAAAAGCATCACACTTAACTTTTCAATGCGCCGCCAGTTTTTGCCCCGGGTTGAGGCCATCGAGGGCCTGTTGGCACAATTGGAAGATCAGGCAGAGTAATTAACCACTATCCTGCCGTATTGCAGTCTGATAATCTGGGGCAATGCGGACAAAACGGGACCTTTAGTGAAATGAAAACAAATATTCTTGCAGCACTTAGCGTGGCATTGTTGCTTTCAGCATGTACCACCACAAATCCATTTACCGGCGAACAACAGGTATCAGCAACAGCCGGGGGCGCCGGCATCGGTGCTGCCGTTGGTGCAGTTGGCGGACTGGTCGCTGCCTCGGCCACGGGGGGCGATGCCAGAATTGCCGCCTTGATCGGAGCCGGGGTTGGGGCATTGGCCGGGGGAGCGGTTGGCGCCTATATGGAT
>WFOP01000215.1 GCA_015487985.1 Hyphomicrobiales bacterium | reverse complement strand
GAATAAAAACCAATAACTGGCCCCCGTTTGATACGGCAATGAAAACAGTTCATACGCCCGCCTCCCCGAACGAAGTGGACATTTTAAGCCCTGCCCGCCAGCGTCTGGCCTATGACGAATATCTTGCCGGGCAACTGACCCTGCAACTGATCCGCACCCAAATGGTCCACCAACGCGGCATTGAACGAGAGTTCACCGGCCACCTGACAGACAAACTGCTCAAGGCTTTGCCATTTCACCTCACTAAGGGCCAGCATGAAGCCATGGCACAAATAAAACGTGATATGAGCACCCCCAACCGCATGTCACGATTGCTTCAGGGGGATGTGGGTTCGGGAAAAACCGTTGTGGCATTGCTCGCCATGGCCGCAATGGCTGAAACCGGTGCCCAGTCGGCCCTGATGGCCCCGACCGAATTGCTGGCCAATCAGCATTTCAAAACCCTTGCGCCACTTTGTGAGGCCGTCGGGCTGTCCATCATTTTGATAACAGGAAAAATGAAGGCCAAAGAAAAACGCGAAGCGTTGGAAAAGATCAAAGCAGGCGACATCCAGATTATCGTTGGCACCCACGCCCTGTTTCAGGCCAGCGTCACCTTTGCCGATCTGGGGCTGACCGTGGTTGACGAACAACATCGTTTTGGGGTCCATCAACGCTTGGCGCTCTCGGACAAGGGGCAAAAAAGCGACCTGCTGGTGATGACCGCCACCCCCATTCCGCGCACCCTCATCCTCACCCATTTTGGCGATATGGCCGTTTCAATTCTGAGCGAAAAACCCGCCGGACGCCAGCCCATAGACACGGCCATGGTCCCCGCCACCGCCTATGATCGTATCATTGCCCGTCTCAAAAAACGCGTTAGCGAAGGCGCGCAAGCCTATTGGGTCTGCCCATTGGTAGAAGAATCCGAGCTGGTAAAGCTCGTTTCCGCACAAGACCGTCACGCGGCCTTAAAAAAAGAATTTGGCAATAAAGTCGGCCTCATCCACGGGCGCATGAAACCCGCCGAAAAGCAAAAAATCATGCAGGCGTTTATGGACGGCGAACTCAATATACTGGTGGCCACAACGGTAATTGAAGTGGGGGTGGATGTACCAGACGCCACCATCATGATTATCGAACACGCCGAACGCTTTGGTCTTTCTCAGCTCCACCAGTTGCGCGGACGAGTGGGGCGCGGCGAAAAAAGTTCTGCCTGCCTGCTTATCTATCAGGAGCCTTTGGGGGAAACCGCCGCCGCGCGCCTCAAAACCCTGACCCAAACGGAAGACGGCTTTGAAATTGCCGAACAGGACCTGAAACTGCGCGGCTCGGGCGACCTGCTGGGCACGCGTCAATCCGGCATGCCCGGCTACCGCCTCGCCATCCCCGACGTCCATCAACACTTGCTCGAATGGGCCCACGAGGACGCCGCACAGATCATGGCACACAACCCAACCCTGTCGGGCGAAGAAGGCCAAGCACTCAAAAATCTTCTATATGTATTCCGCCGCGACCTGACCATACCGCTCTTCCGCGCCGGATAAATCAGGCACCCGCACCTCTGCCATCCAAGAAGTGAGGCAATGAAACCCCGCGCCCACAAAGCCCCGTGCGAAGCACACTGGCGCGAGTGAAAAACTAATGTGAAATATAAAAATTGGGATCCCCAAGCAACCAAAGAGGTTGCCGGCCAACAATTTGGCCGCCCCATCGGAGCATGAGCGAAGCGAATTAGCGCGAGATAGATAAATGGTGGGCGGTGAGAGGCTCGAACTCCCGACATTCTCGGTGTAAACGAGATGCTCTACCAACTGAGCTAACCGCCCCATTTTATGTGCCGGCACTTCCCTGAATGGGTGCTCCAAACCGAGCCTGCTGAATAACCAACCCGATCCAGAATATCCTGCAACGGCCCCTGATTAAAAGCATGTGGGCCCAAGGTCAACCACAAAATCAACCCAACAGATGAATATCTTGTTGCATATAAAAAAAGGCCCCGACAAATCCGCCGGAGCCTCAAAAATATTTTTGTTCAACAGCCCCTAGCGACCATTAATGGTGTCTTTGAGACCCTTGCCGGGCTTGAATTTTGCCTGGTTTGATGCGGGAATATCAATTTCCGCGCCAGTTGCCGGATTGCGACCCTTGGTTGCCTTGCGACGTGATACGGAGAAAGTTCCAAAACCCACGAGACGAACTTCATCGCCTGCTTTCAATGTGGAAGTTACCGCATCAATTACAGCATCAACCGCAGCAGTAGCCTGAGCTTTGGAAATATCAGCACGCTCAGCAACAACGCTGGCCAAATCATTCTTGTTCATCATTCAATCCTTATAAATTACTGGTTCGTCATAATTGCCCGAACTGTGGGATGCACATTTCTGCGATTCTATCCAAAAGGCAAGGTTTTCCGGCGGTTCTTGCCCCCTTTGCGGTGCAAAAATCTACTTT
>WFOP01000214.1 GCA_015487985.1 Hyphomicrobiales bacterium | reverse complement strand
GTATCAGGCATTCAGCGCTTTAACGATATTCTCGGTCATTTTCTTGGCATCGGAAAATAACATCATCGTGTTGTCACGGAAAAACAGTTCGTTTTGAACCCCGGCATAGCCCGCCGCCATGCCACGCTTGATGAACAAAACCGTACCTGCATTCTCAACATCCAGAACCGGCATCCCATAAATAGGGGAGGTTTTATCAGTTTTTGCCGAAGGGTTGGTCACATCATTGGCCCCGATAACAAAGGCCACATCGGTCTGCGCAAATTCGGCGTTTATATCCTCAAGTTCAAACACCTCGTCGTAAGGGACATTGGCTTCCGCCAGCAAAACATTCATATGTCCGGGCATACGTCCGGCAACGGGATGAATGGCATATTTGACTTCAACCCCCGCTTCCTTGAGCGCATCGGCCATTTCGCGAACCGCGTGCTGGGCTTGAGCCACCGCCATGCCATAACCGGGCACAATAATAACCTTGCCGGCATTTTTCATCATATAGGCAGCATCTTCTGCCGACCCCTGTTTGACCGGTCGGGTTTCTTCTTCCCCGGAACCCGCAGTGGCGGCATCTCCGCCAAAACCACCAAGAATCACCGAGATAAACGAACGGTTCATTGCCCTGCACATGATGTAGGAAAGAATGGCCCCGGAGGAGCCGACAAGCGCGCCGGTAATAATCAACGCCGTATTGCCAAGGGTAAAACCGATGCCCGCCGCCGCCCAGCCCGAATAGGAATTGAGCATGGAAACCACAACCGGCATATCCGCCCCGCCAATGGGAATTATCATCAGCACACCCAGCACCAAAGCCACAGCCGTGATGGTCCAGAACAAAGTCTGGTCGCTGGTCAGGGTAAACTGCCAGACCAGATAAATCAGGAACAAAGCCAAGGCGATATGGAGCACATGACGCATGGGCAAAATAATGGGCGAGCCGGACATGCGCCCGTCAAGCTTGGCAAAAGCAATAACCGAACCGGTGAAGGTAAAGGCACCAATGGCCACCCCAAGGCTCATTTCCACAAGCGCCTGAGGGTGGATATGCCCCACGGTACCGATGCCAAAGGCCCCGGGTGCGTAAAAGGCCGCCGCCGCTACAAACACTGCAGCCAGCCCCACCAATGAGTGAAATGCCGCCACCAGCTGAGGCATATCGGTCATGGCAATGCGTTTGGCCATAACCGCCCCGATTCCCCCGCCGATTCCAAGACCGCCCGCAATCAGCCCCCACGACAAAGCGTCCGTGGGCCCGGCAACCCCAAGCGTAGTGGCAATGGCAATAGCCATCCCCACCATACCATAAAGATTACCCCGCCGTGCACTGGCCGGAGAAGAAAGCCCGCGCAGGGCCAAAATAAAAAGTACGCCTGCAACCAGATAAAGCAGCGCAGCAATATTTGCCGAAATCATCTGTCCCTAGTCCTTTTTCTTATACATGGCGAGCATGCGCTGGGTGACCAGAAAGCCACCGAAAATATTCACACTCGCCAGAACAAGCGCCATGAAACCGAAACCCTTGGCAACAAGGTTATCCCCGTCAATCAGCATCACACCAACCGCAGTCAGCGCACCCACAACAATCACCGAAGAAATCGCGTTGGTCACCGCCATCAAAGGGGTATGCAGGGCGGGTGTTACACTCCAGACCACAAAATAGCCGACAAATATCGCCAGCACAAAAATTGAAACCTGAAATACAAATGGATCAATCTGTTCCATTTTATTTGCCTCCAGTGGTTTTACGTGAAGTTGATTTTTTAGCCGCCGGTTTCTTGGGTGCCGGTTTCTTGGGTGCCGGTTTCTTGGGTGCCGGTTTCTTGGGTGCCGCTTTTTTTACGGATTTTGCAGCAGGGGCACCATTGACAAGATTTTCATGCACAATCTTTCCCTCACGGGTCAGCAATGTGGCCTTCACCAGTTCGTCTTCCCAATCAACATTGAGTTTTTTGTTCTCGCCATCAATCAACGTTTCAAGGAATGTCAGAAGGTTGCGCGCATAAAGGGCCGAAGCCGAAGCGGCAACCCGCCCCTGCACATTGGTAAAGCCAACGATACTCACATCCTTATGAATGGTAATCTGCCCCGGTTTGGTCATCTCGCAATTGCCCCCGCGTTCGGCGGCTAGGTCAACAATCACCGAACCCGGCTTCATGCTTTCCACCATTTTTTTGCTAATCAATTTTGGCGCGGGACGACCCGGAATAAGCGCCGTCGTAATAACAATATCCTGTTTGGAAATATGCGAGGCGGTCAGTTCAGCCTGTTTTTTCTGATATTCAGCGCTCATTTGCTTGGCATAGCCGGCCGCAGTTTCAGCCTGCCTGAACTCTTCGTCTTCCACCGCAACAAACTTCGCGCCAAGGGATTCCACCTGCTCTTTTGCCGCCGGTCGCACGTCGGTCGCCGTCACAACGGCCCCCAAACGTCTGGCGGTTGCAATCGCCTGCAATCCGGCAACCCCCGCCCCCATGACAAATACCTTTGCCGGATGCACGGTTCCCGCCGCCGTCATCATCATTGGCAACGCACGATCAAACTGGACCGCACCATCAATTACAGCCTGATAACCTGCAAGGTTGGCCTGAGAAGACAAAATATCCATGGACTGTGCCCGCGAAATGCGCGGCATATATTCCATGGCAATAAGTGCAGCCCCGGTTTTGGCAAGGCCACTAAATTCCTTTTGATCATCACTGGGGTTCATGGTGCCCAACACCAGCGCCCCCTTGTTGATCCCGCTTAAAGAACTGGCGGTTGGACGCCGCACACAGAACACCACATCAGCGCCCTTTAGAGTTGCCCCAACGTTTGCCCCGATACGCGCACCGGCTTTTTTGTAATCAGCATCCAGAATGCGCGATTTTAACCCCGCACCTTTTTCAACACTGACCTTTGCACCGAGCGCCACCATTTTCGCAACGGTTTCCGGCGTTGCCGCAACCCTTGTTTCATCCGCCAACGTCTCGCGAACAATCGCAATTTTCATTGATTTTTCCTTTTGGCAGAACTGCCGGATTTAACCTAACCTGATCGTGAAAATACCCTGCCTTACGGGTTTATCACCAGATACAAAAACACCATGAATATCGCCGTGGCAATAATCGAATATTTGGTTGCCTTTACAAACCCCCGATAGGTTTTTTCATGTTCTTCAAAATCACTGTTCGGATTCGCCATATTGTCCCTCTTTCAATTTGGTTTTATGCAGTTTGTTTGTTGCAATCTGATATTTTGCACTTTGGTTTTCACTTAATAATATCTCTTCTTACTCTGATGGTTGCGCCTGTTCAAGCTCATCAATCAATCCTTCAATCATAGAAAGACCAAGTGACCAGAATTCAGGATCCTTCGCATCCAGATCAAAGGGAGCCAGCAATTCAGAATGATGCCTGGAGCCACCGGCACGCAACAAATCAAAATAACGCTCGGCAAACCCCTCGCTGGAAAGTTCGTACCTGGCATAGAGCGAATTCACAAGGCAATCCCCGAATGCATAGGCATAAACATAAAACGGGGAATGAATAAAATGAGGAATATAACTCCAGAACGTCTCATACCCTTTGTTGAGTTTTATTGAAGGCCCAAGGCTTTCCTCAGACGTTTCAAGCCACATCTGGTTCAGCTCTTCCGTTTTCATTTCCCCTTTGCGCCGTGCCGTATGCACCTTGCGCTCAAAAGTATAAAATGAAATCTGGCGCACCACGGTATTGAGCATGTCCTCCACCTTGGAACTCAGCAAAGCAAAACGAAGTTTGGGGTCCTCGGTTTTTTCCAGCAGTGAGCGGAAAGTCAGCATTTCACCAAACACGCTGGCGGTTTCGGCAACAGTGAGCGGGGTTGAAGCCATCAACGGCCCCTGCCCGGCGGCCAGAACCTGATGCACCCCGTGGCCCAACTCATGGGCAAGGGTCATCACATCACGGGTTTTACCCAGATAATTGAGCATCAGATAGGGGTGTGCGCTGGGCACGGTGGGGTGAGCAAAAGCGCCCGGAGATTTCCCCGGCGTCACCGGCGCGTCAATCCAGCCCCCTTCAAAAAACGGCTGCGCAACTTCCGCCAGATAAGGGGAAAAATTACCATAGGCATCCAGCACGATCTCCTGGGCACTTTTCCAGTCATAAATTCTGTCGTCGCTGGCCGGCAGGGGCGCATTGCGATCCCATGCGTTGAGCCTGTCCTTGCCAAACCACTTTGCTTTCATGGCATAATAGCGGTGGGAAAGGCGCGGATAGGCCTGTCTCACCGAACTTTCAAGCGCATCCACAACCTCGCGTTCCACCGAATTGGCCATGTGCCGCGAATCCGCAATATCCTCAAAGCCCCGCCAACGATCCGAAATTTCTTTATCCTTGGCCAGAACATTTGTGATGTGGGTAAACAAACGCTTGTTGCCATCCAGCGTTTTCACCACCGCCTTAAAGGCCCGCTTGCGGTTCTTTTGTTTCTTGTCGGTCATCAAGGTGAGGGTGGCCTCAAGACCAAGGGTTTCCCCTTTGACATCAAATTTCAAACTGGCCATGGTCTCATCAAAAAGCCGGTTCCAGGCCCCCCTGCCGGTCACTGATTTCTCGTGGAACAATTCTTCAACCCGATCTTCAAGCTGATAGGGTTTTGCCTTGCGCAACTCATCAAACCAGGGCTTGTAACGGGACAGTTTTCCCTTTGCGGCCAGCGCCTCATCAAGCACTTTATCTTCGATCCGGTTCAACTCCAGGGAAAAGAAAATCAGCTTCGAAGACAGGTTGGTC
>WFOP01000213.1 GCA_015487985.1 Hyphomicrobiales bacterium | reverse complement strand
GACATGGGGTGTTCGGGGGGGGCGGGTTGCTGGCCCCCGTCTGCCATCAGCGCCTTAACCAGATCATCCGCATCCGCCGGTTTTGCCAGATAGTCCACGGCCCCCAGCTTCACCGCATTTACCGCCGAAGCGATATTGCCATAGCCGGTGAGAACCACGATCTTTACATCAGGGCGCACCTCCTGCAGTTTTGCCACCACGTCAAGCCCGTTGCCGTCCTCCAGGCGCATATCAATAATGGCAAAGGCGGGGGGATTTGACATGACCTGCGCCTTGCCCTCTGCAACAGAATCTGCGGTTGTCACATCAAAGCCCCGCCGGGTCATGGCCCGTTCAAGACGGTTCAAAAACGGTTTGTCGTCGTCCACAAGAAGCAGACTGAGATCAAGCTGATTAAGAATATCTGATGCGTCCGGCATTGGAGCCCCTTTGCTTATGATTTTTGATTTTTACACTGATCTTTGAGATCGCGCAAATATACTTGTGCAATAAATTCTCACAACCGGTTGCTCAAACAGCACGCGCATTCATGATCTGCTCGCTTGAAGCGGGCTGAACCAGAAGCGCACTGCGGGGCCAGATCAACTGGACCTGGGCGTGGCCCTCCGGGTGAATATTGGTAAAGTTTATCGAAGCGCCTGTTCGGCTAAGCAGGGTGGTGGCAATGAACACGCCAAGACCAAGGCCGACGGTTTCAGCACCCCTGCTGTCAGATTTTCCCGGTGCTGTGGCCTTCAGATAGGGTTGGCCCATTCTTGGAAGTAGATCCAGTGGAAAACCGGGGCCGTCATCCTGAATAAGAATGGTCAGATTCTCATTGTCCCACCGGGCAATGATGCACACATTTTTGCTGGCGAACTGGGCGGCATTTTCAATCAGATTACCCAATCCGTGCAAAAGACCTGCCTGACGCACGATTTGGGGTTCCTCATTCCTGTCCCCTTGCAGGTCAATATTGATGGTTTTTTCCAGGGGGGCCAGAGGCCGGATAAGTTCGGCCAGCAGTTCAGATACTGAAACCTTGACAAAGGGGCTGTTGCTTTGGCTGTCCAGATTGCGCAGACCTGACAAAATGGCACGGCAGCGGGTGGCCTGTTCCACTATCAACTGTGCATCCTGGGACACCGGGCCATCCTCCACTTCGCTCAACATTTCCCTAGCGGCCAATGTAATTGTTGAAAGAGGCGTGCCCAGTTCATGGGCGGCGGCGGCGGCCAGCCCATCAAGCGCCGAAAGATGTTGCTGGCGGGACAGGGCCAGCTCGGTTGCTGTTAAGGCATCGGCCAGTTGGCGCCCCTCATGGGCAACACGGTTGGCATAAATTGTCACAAATACAATGCCACAAATCAAAGCCACCCAAACCCCGGTGGTATAAAGGGGGGGAAGGGCGATATTGACCGCCGGATCCCAGGGCAGGGGCAGGTGGGAGCGGGACAGGACGGTTACAATAATCACCGCCAGGGCACCCACAATTGCGGTTTCTCTTTGGGGCAGGATTGTTGCCGACACCGAAACGGGGGCCAAAAGCAATAATGAAAACGGGTTTTGCAGTCCCCCGGTCAGCCAGAGCAATCCGGCCAGTTGCAAACTGTCAAATGCCAGTTGAGTGGCCACAAGGGCCGTTGCGGGGCGATGGGAATCTCCAAATCGGACCACCAGTGCGATATTGAAGATCACCGAAACTCCAATCAGCAAAAAGGCATAATTGAGCGGGAAAGGAAATTTGAGAACAGCGGCCACAAACACGACCCCGATCATCTGCCCGGCCAAGGCAATCCAGCGCAATCGAACAAGTGTGCCCAGAAGCAGGGGTCGCCCTTGCGCTCCTGCGGAGGGAAGAAAGGGGATTGAATCGGGCATTTTTTGATCTTCTTGGATTAAAATGTGCGGATTTTACAAAATTCGCGCAAATTTTTGCGCAATTCAAGAAAATTCGCCTGCATTCAGCTGTAATTTTTCTCGCATTTTTGAAGGTATTAAGAATGGCTTTTGCAATTTCAAGGCGCAAAATCCGGTTTTTTTGCCTTGTTGCGCCAAATGTAATCCCCACATTTGAGGTGTTCGAGATTGGAGAAGAAAATATGAGCACAGCAATTATTAAACCTGAATGGTCCTTCATTACTTTACTCTGATGGTGTTGGGCTTCATTTTATTCTGGCCTTTGGGTCTGGCTATGTTGGCCTATATCCTTTGGGGTGAGCGCTTCGGGGGCACTTCCGAAAAAGCTGAACGCTGGGTCAACAAACAGCGGGGCAACTGGAAAAGCCGGCAGGGGCATCCAGGCGGTTCTTTTTCCCCACGTTTCCGCCATGGTTCGGGCAATGCGGCATTTGACAAATATCGCGAAGAACAGTTGGATCGTTTGAACAAGGAACGCCAGCGTCTGGATGAGGAAGTTCATCAGTTCCAGGGCTTTGTTGAAAACCTGCGCATGGCCCGGGACAGGGAAGAGTTCGATCGTTTCATGCGCGACCGTTCCAATAATCAGTCTTCAAAAACCATTGATGGGGATATAGAAGACTATGTGAGCGAACGCAAAGGTTCAAAATCGCGCAAATCACGCAAGGACTAAACCGGATCCTTTGCCCGATATTACAAAATCAACGCCCTGCGCAAGCGGGGCGTTTTTTTTCATGCTAAAGTGAATTGCTTTTGATTCTGGTGTTAATGCGGAGAACGGGTTGCTTGGATCTGGACAAAAAAACTGGCCACAAACAATGGAACTTGAAGGGGACGAGCCGGTGCGGGTTCGGGTGCGGGTTCACCCACGCGCGCGCCATTACCGCCTTTCTGTTTCAGTTGCCGGTGAGCCGATTTTAAGTGTGCCCCCCAAAGGCAGGCCCAGGGATGCTCAGGCCTTTCTGCAAAAACAAAAACACTGGCTTGAGGTGCGACTTCACCGCCGGCCCCGGCCTGTGCCGTTTGTGAACGGGGCAACGATTCCCCTCAGGGGAAGCAATCATATTATCACGGGAACGGGAAAACTTCGCGGTCAGGTTAGCCTTTTATATGAAGGAGAGACGGGCAGGATTCTGGTGCCGGGCGGCGAAAAACATATGGCGCGCCGATTAACGGACTGGCTGAAAGAGCAGGCTTTGAGCGATTTGAAGGACCGCAGTGACGTGCACGCTTCACGCCTTGGCGTCAGGATTGGCAAAATCAGCATTCGCGGACAATCTTCACGATGGGGTTCTTGTTCTTCGGCGGGCAACCTGAGCTATAACTGGCGTCTGGTGCTGGCTCCCCCTCATGTGCTGGATTATGTGGCGGCCCACGAGGTGGCGCACATTTGTGAAATGAACCATTCAAAAGCCTTTTGGGAAAAGGTCATCCAAACCCTGCCTGATATGGAGCGGGGGCGGGCCTGGCTGAAGTCCAACGGTGGGGAATTAATGGGATACGGGGTTATACCCGCCTAAAGCATGCTGCGTTCAATCGTATTC
>WFOP01000212.1 GCA_015487985.1 Hyphomicrobiales bacterium | reverse complement strand
AGCTGTGAGTTCGTAACGTTTGACCATCAAAAGACCTCCAGATTAGTGAAACTGGAAATCTATGAATCACATCAAAACTGATTTGTGAATCTTGAATGTCGATTGAACCTAGGCCATCCGGCGGTGTGCTTTTTTTCTGGTTCGTGTATGACGCGTGCAGCAGCTTGCGCATTTGTGTTGTTTTGAAGTATATTGTCGCTATTTTTAATGCGTGCTATACATGTATAGCGTCAGAAATGGAGGAATCTCATGCTTGCCCTGCGCCTTCCCGAAGATATAGAAAAACGCCTTGCTGCGCTGGCCAGAAAAACTGGTCGCACCAAAAGTTTTTATGCCCGTGAGGCCATTCTTGAACATATTGAAGAACTTGAGGACTATTATCTGGCTGAGGAAAGGTTGTTGAGGGATAAAGGTGAGCGGATGAGTTGGGCTGAGGTCAAAAAAGACTTGTTTGATGATGAAAAATCTGCCGCCAGCTAATGTGGCATGTTGAATTTGACCCAAGGGCCGCCAAGGAATTAAAGCGCCTTGGCACTGCCGATAAAAGGCGTATAGCGCAGTTCATTGATGAGCGTTTGTTAGCTGACGATAATCCCCGGAAATATGGCTTGGCCCTATCGGGGAAATTGACCGGACTTTGGCGTTACCGAGTGGGTGATGTTCGGATTGTTTGCCGGATTGAGGATCATCGGCTGATGGTGCTGGTTATTAAAATTGGTAAGCGAAGCGAGATTTATCGGTAGGGTTTTGCCGGTATATGCGTTTAGCTTGCCTGGCGCTGGATCTTTCCCTATTTTCCTCTCTTCGTGACAAAAACATAATCCTGTGGAATAGTCCGGCGTAAAAAACAAAGAGGGCGGGAAAAATGGTTTCACGCAGGATGGTTCTTGGCGGCGGTGCGGCTGTTTTGGCGGTGGGGGGTGCGGCGTTGGCCTATCCGCTTTATCTGCAATTATACCCCCCGATTGCGGACACCGGATTTTCCCTCAATGAAGATGAGCTGGCGCGGGCGGTGGTTTTTTTGGCGGATAACCCTGCGATTGATGCCCATGCCCATCCGGGGCGCACTTTTGTGCGGGGGGCGGAAAATCTGGCGTGGAAGCTGAGGATTTTTCAGTCTATCGGCACCTTTGAGGAGCGGGTAATTGATGAAATGAAAACCGGGGGGCTGGCGGCGGCCAGTTTTTCCGCCGTTTCGGATTTTCCGGTGCTGGACACTGCCGGGAACGGGCTGGCCTCAGTTCGGGAATTTGGCCACGGAGAGGCCTGGGCCTATTATCAGGCGCAGATGAAAAATCTTAAATCGCTGGTGGAGCAGGATCTGGTTTATCCTGTGTTGGCCCCGGCTGACATTGAGCTGGCAAGGGCGGCGGGCAAGCCGGGGGCGATTTTTGCCGTTGAGGGGGCGGATTTTATCGAAAGCAATCTGGCCCGGATTCAGAATGTCTGGGATGATGGTGTGCGTATTGTGACTTTTGTGCATTTTGTCAAAGGAGGCGTGCTGGGGGATGTGATGACCGCCGAGCCGGTGCATAACGGAATGAGCATGGTGGGCCGGGCCGCGTTTGTTGAAATGCAGCGGTTGGGGATCATGGTTGACCTGTCCCACGCCGCAGAAACCACCGCGTTTGAGGCTTTGGATCTTGCTACCAGGCCGGTGGTGGGCACCCATACCCATATATTGACGCCCGAATTGGAGCATCCCCGGTTTATTTCGCTGGAACTGGCGCAGGGGATTGTTGAAAGTGGCGGGTTTGTTGCCGCATGGCCCGCCGGTATCGGCATGACGACGCTCAACGACTATCTGGAGCGGATTGAACAGATGGTGGATATGCTGGGGGCGGACGGGGTGGCGCTGGGGACCGATATGGATTCCAACTATAAACCCGTCTGGAGCACATACCTGCATCTGCCATTGGTGGTTGGTGGGCTGCTCAAGCGGGGTATGGATGAGGATGTGCTGGCCAAAATAATTGGCGGCAATTTCATGCGGGTCTTTGGTGCGGTTCAGGCCCAGGGGTGAATAAAAGGTTGGCCGTTTTGTCGGTCTTCGCTGATTGTATGATTTCTGCTGCAATGTTTTCAAACAGGGTTTTGAAGGGGGTGTTTTTGCGAAACACAAGCGACAAGGTGCGGCTGGCCACGGGCGGGGCAAGTTTAAGCAATTTTATCCGTGGGTCGCTGGCTTCTTTTTCAATGGAGATTGCGGGCAAAAGCGTCAGCCCCTGAGCATTGGCGACAAATGCCATGATGGTGGAAAGGGATGTGGCAGAAAAATTGTTGGATGTTTGTTCTTTATCAAGGGCACAGGCTTTAATCATCTGATCGCGAAAACAATGCCCCTCATCCAGCAACAATAATTGATCTTTGGGCAGGTCTGATAAATGCACGGGTTGTTTCAGGTTGGTACGGGTGGGGGCGGCCAGCACAAAAGGGTCTGAAAACAGCGGGATGGCGGAAAGTGCAACCCCCCCTTTGGGTGGGGCTGTGGCAATCAGGGCCATGTCCAGATCCCCTTTTTCCAGCATGTGTTGCAGGTTTTCGGTCTGTCCCTCCAAAACATTGAAACCGGGAGTGGAAAATTTTGCAAGCAATGGCGGGAAAATGATTGGCAGCAGATAAGGGGCGATGGTTGGAATAAGGCCAAACCGGATCGGCGCACTTGGAACTGTCTCTTATACACATCT
>WFOP01000211.1 GCA_015487985.1 Hyphomicrobiales bacterium | reverse complement strand
GCGTAACTGAATGCCGCCGCTGGAAATTATGTCTCCATAGAGTGCCGTTTTTTCTTTGTGCAGTTGCGCAATTTTTTCAAACGGCAATTGAGGCTCGGTGGGGCGAAATCTGGTCTGAAAAGTCTGCATGCGTTCTTTGCCGCCCGTGGTCTTGAGCAGTTCCCCATACATTTTTTTGTCCCAATGCCAGTCCAGTGCATTGGCTTTGAATGTTTTGTTGAAGGCTTCACGGTGCGCTTCTTCTGTTTCGGCCAGCGTACCATCGACATCGAAAATCAGGGCTTTAAGGGTCATTTGTTCAGCGCATATTCTCTAAATTGATCGAAATGATGAAACAGGAAATCATGCGCCATTTCATCGGTGGAGCTGTTACGATACCCCCCCGAATAAAGCGCAAATTCCATTTTGGCATTGGCTGCTGTCAGGGCATCTGTTTCGCTGTCCCCCACATATAGGGCGGGATGGCTGTTCAGCTTTTGAGCGCATCCGAGCAAAGGGGTTGGATCAGGTTTCAGGCTGGGATATGTGTCGCCGCCCACAATCACGTCAAAATATTGTGTCAGGTTCAAACCATCCAGAATGACCCGCGCCGGTTCCTCAGGTTTGTTTGTGCAAACACCCAGCTTGAACCCCTTGTTTTTCAGGCTTTCAAGACAGTCAGTCACACCGGGGTAGGGGGTTGAAAGAGTAAATGGATCGGCGGCATAAAAACCACGAAACATGTCTTCGGCTTCCTTGGAGCCGGGAACGCCAAAAACCCTCAGGCTGCGCTCCACAAGTTTTGGTACCCCATTGCCGATAAATGAAACAATGGTTTCTTTGGATAATGAGGGGTGCCCCATTTGTGCGAGCATTTTGTTTGCCGCTGCATGAAGGTCGGGCGCGCTGTCAATCAGGGTGCCATCAAGATCAAAAATAATAGAACTCATTTTAACGTGCCGCCTCGCTGGCATCGCGGATTGCGCGAATGTTTTCTCCGTAGGGTGCAGGGTTTTCCACTGATCCCCCCTTAAATACAGCCGAACCGGCCACGAGAATGTTCGCACCGGCAGCAGCCATCAGTGGCCCTGTTTGTGGGGTAATACCCCCGTCAATTTCGATATTGATGTTGCGATCGCCAATCATCTTGCGGATTTGAACCACTTTTTCAATTTGGCTGTGGATGAATTTTTGCCCGCCAAACCCCGGGTTCACCGTCATCACCACAACCATATCAATCAGGTCCAACACATATTCAATGGCAGATGCGGGCGTGGAGGGGTTTAGAGCGACCCCGGCCTTGCACCCAAGATCGCGGATATATTGCAATGAACGGTGCAGATGTGGTCCCGCTTCAGCGTGAATACTGATATAGTCAGCCCCGGCATCGGCAAAGGCCTTCAAATACAAATCAGTTGGCGCGATCATCAGATGTACATCCATAACGGTTTTGATATGCGGGCGAATGGCCTTGCAGGTTTCGGGGCCAAACGTGATGTTGGGCACAAAGTGACCATCCATGACATCCACATGGACCCAGTCACACCCCTGAGCTTCGATAGCTTGAATTTCTGCGCCAAAATTGGCGAAGTCAGCCGCAAGAATTGAAGGGGCTATTTTGATTGAACGGTCCATGATTGCCTCATATTTTGTAAAAGGAAGTGCGTCCTGTTTCCAACATTGTCCGAGCCGACGCAAGGACGCTGCCTGTTTGACGCACCACTTTCGTGGGTTTTGGCCCTAAACGGTTTTTGGATCAAGCGAACCACTTGCATAGCGTTTGGCCATATCATCCATCGGAATCGGCGTGATTTTTGCGGCATGTCCGGCGGTGCCAAATCGCTCAAAGCGATCAACACAAAGTTCCTTCAAAGATGCCATCGCTGGAATAAGGAATTTGCGCGGGTCAAACTGGTCCGGGGCTTCATGGGCAACCTTGCGGAACTGCCCGGTCATGGCCATGCGGCAGTCGGTGTCGATGTTGACCTTGCGCACCCCCATTTTTATGCCTTTTTCGATTTCCTCCACCGGCACACCATATGTTTGAGGCATGTTGCCGCCATACTGGTTGATGATGTCCTGTAGTTCCTGGGGAACTGAAGAGGAGCCGTGCATCACCAGATGGGTGTCAGGGAGTTTTTTGTGGATGGCCGCAATCCGGTCCATGGCCAGAATATCGCCATCGGGCTTGCGGGAAAATTTATAGGCGCCGTGACTGGTGCCGCAGGCAATGGCAAGGGCATCAACTTTGGTTTTCTTTACAAAGTCAACCGCTTCATCCGGGTCGGTCAGCAATTGTTCCATGGAAAGTTTGCCCGATGCGCCCGAGCCATCCTCTTCTGCCGCTTCCCCTGTTTCAAGGGAGCCAAGAACCCCCAGTTCACCTTCCACGCTGGCCCCCACCCAATGGGCAAGGTCAGAAACGCGTCGGGTAATATCCACATTATACTCATAGGAAGCGGGCGTTTTCATATCCGCTTCAAGGGAGCCATCCATCATGACGGAGGTAAAACCATAGCGGATGGCCGACGAACAAGTGGCCTCGTCATTGCCGTGATCCTGATGCATGCAGATTGGAATGGAAGGGTACATTTCAGCAAAAGCCGCAATCATATGGCGCAGCATGATGTCGCCGGCATAGGAGCGCGCCCCGCGGCTGGCCTGTAATATTACGGGCGCATCACACTTTTGTGCAGCCTGCATAATGGCCATGCCCTGTTCCATATTGTTGATGTTAAAGGCGGGCACCCCATAGGCGTTTTCCGCTGCGTGATCCAGTAATTGGCGAAGTGTAATCAGAGCCATTTTTAGTCCCTCCAGTTTATCATTATGCGCAGCGCAGTGCCGCAATTGCAGGCAGTTCCTTGCCCTCAAGCCATTCAAGAAATGCACCACCGGCAGTGGACACATAGGTGAAGTCATCTCCAACGCCTGCAACATTCAACGCTGCAACGGTGTCCCCACCCCCTGCAATCGACACAACTGTGCCAGAGCGCGTCAGTTCTGCGGCGGCCTTGGCCAGCGCCACCGTTGCTGCGTCAAACGGTTCCATTTCAAACGCCCCCATGGGGCCGTTCCAGAGGATGGTTCTTGCGTTGGCAAATTCCTGAGAAATTAATTCGACCGATTTTGGCCCGGCGTCCAAAATCATTGCGTGTTCGGGACACCCGTTGAGATCGCAGGTGACATTTTGGGCATTTGCCGCAAATTCATCGGCACATACAACATCTGCGGGCAATATGATCTTGCATCCCGATTTTGCGGCAAGTTCGTAAATTTCGCGCACCGTTGAAATCTGGTCCGGCTCACTCAACGATTTGCCAATCGGCTTGTCGTTGGCCAGCATGAATGTATTGGCCATGCCGCCCCCGACGACGATGGCGTCCACCTTGGATACCAGGTTTTTAAGCACCGCAATTTTACTTGAAACCTTGGCCCCCCCGACAACGGCAACTGCCGGTCGCTCGGGGCTTTCAAGCGCTGCGGTAAGGGCATTTATTTCTTCCGCCATTAACGG
>WFOP01000210.1 GCA_015487985.1 Hyphomicrobiales bacterium | reverse complement strand
TTTTCATGGAGACATTTGTAAAAAAATGCCGCCCGCTGGTCAAAAAACTTAAACCTTCAACCCCCCCAGATGCTCAAGAAAGCCAACCACTTCACAAACTCCGTGACCAGCTTTCACCTGACAAAATACGAACGGCAATTCACCACGCATGCGCTTGGCATCCCGCTCCATGACTTCAAGTGAGGCCCCTACATGGGGAGCAAGGTCCGTTTTGTTGATAATCAACAGGTCCGAACGGGTAATTGCCGGTCCCCCTTTGCGCGGAATTTCCTCGCCCGCCGCCACATCAATCACATAAAGCGTAATGTCCGCCAGTTCGGGGGAAAATGTTGCCGATAAATTATCGCCGCCACTTTCAACAAACACCACGTCAAGGTCAGGAATTTCTTTCACCAGATCATCAATTGCCGCAAGGTTTATGGAGGCATCTTCGCGGATTGCCGTATGTGGACAGCCCCCCGTTTCCACCCCGCGAATACGTTTAAGCGGCAGGGCCTGGGCCCGCATCAGATATTCCGCATCCTCTCTGGTGTAAATATCGTTGGTCACCACGCCAATGGAATAAGTATCGCGCATGGCCTTGCACAGCGCTTCAACAAGGGAAGTTTTCCCCGCCCCCACCGGGCCGCCAATTCCCACCCGCAAGGGGCCGTTTTTACTCATGTTCTGAACAATCTCACTTTTTGCGTTTCATGCAGCATGGCGGCCATATCGGAGCGAAATGCACACCCCCCCAACTCCTCCAGGGTGGCATTCAGCAGTTTTGGCACCAGCAATTCGATTACCTTATGCGTGTCTAACAGGATTTTTTGCCCCTCGACCTGCCCCAATGGCACAAGCCGTTGCGAAGCCGAAACCAGATTGGCAGAAAAAGCATGTAAATACATGGAAACACACATATCAACAGGGATATCGCGCCCTCGCGCCGCCACCCCCAACACCACCGGATAGGCCATTGCCTGCGAACAATCCCCGGCCTGCAAACTGTCCCCGGATAATTCCCCCAGCATTTTAGCCAATGCCGCCCCCATTTCCATGGTTTCGGCATATCGCTCAGCCCCACAAACAAACGCGGCGGCCAGTTCTGCAACCTGCCCTAACTCCTCAGGCGAATCTGCCCGATAGGCATGAATCAAAAACAGCGCGTCATTGCGCGCCGAACCATTTTCCAGCAAAGCCATCAGCCAATCACCCATACTGGCCCGGTCCATAACATCCCCCGATTGCACTGCCCACTCCAAACCATGGGAATAGGCAAAAGCGCCAACGGGAAAGGCAGGGGAAAGCCACTGGGTTAACACCAGCAACTGCTTGGAGGTTAGTGGCGCATCAATGGATACACTAGTGGGAATGGCCATGGGTCCTCCCCTGCCCGTACGCCCCGCCTTCAGGGTTGAACGGCCCCTCAAATACCTCCACCAGACAGCCGATTTTCCTCAGCATGTCCTCAATCACATGGTCATAGGCCAGAACAATGTGATCCTTATGAATTTCACAAGCCAGATGTCGATTGCCCACATGCCAGGCAACCCGCGCCAGATGTTGACGATCGGTGCCTCTGGCCCGCATCAGTTTTTCCCTTGCCGCCACCACCCGGATATGCCGCCCGTCCTCAAGAACCAGAAAGTCCCCGTCCCCCAATTCGGTTGCTTTTGGCAGGTCCAGCAGAAATTCAGACCCCTTGTCCCCCACCATCGCCATGCGCCGTCGAAACCGGTTTTCATAGGTCAGCGTCACCGCCTCATCCGCCTTTTGGCACGACTTGATGAGGGAAACGGCGCGGATCATTATTCTGCCGCTTCGGTTTCGCGTGCGTTCTGCCATGCCACCAATGCCAGCAAAACAAACCCGCTGCCCATGGACATCAATATCATCCACGAAGCCATTTCGCGCATGTCAAAGGCATTGACCACAAACAGGGGTACAGCAATTGCCAGCCCCAGCCGTGTGCCCCAAACCAGCAGTAACTCAGCCAGGGTTTTACGCGGCAACAAAAAGCTGATGGCAAACAGAACCGCCGCTGAAGTGTGCCACTTAACAGCGGAAACAGTCGCCAGATATACCACCCGCTCCTGCGTCATCCCCCCCTCGATTGCCGCCAGATCAAGGGATTGCACCATGGTAATGTTCTCCCAGTAGTCCAGCCCCATAACGCTGAGAATGCCCAGACCGCAAAACCACGCAACCGGCATGTTGCGCGAGGCAAACCCCAAAATCGCAAAACAGATGGCCGCCGTGTAACAAAGCGCAAACAAAGCATCAAAAAACAAAACAGTGCGCAAGGCCGGCTCCGCCCCGGCAAGGTTTGAAACGTATTTTTCAAGGGCATAAATATATTCAAACTGCTCCTGCCCGGCCCCGGGGGAAGCGAACTGGCCAACCGAAAACGCAATCGTCAGCAATATGAAAGCGATAACACTCAATACGGCAGACTGCTTCAAATAAGCACTTTTTTGCATACTAACTCACTCCCTTAACACATTTTTTTACGCACCCGCAGGACTTTACACCGCCACCCCCACCAATCAAGCCCGGCTCGCATATTAGTGTGCAGGGCCTGAAGCCCCAGCAACTCAAAACACCGCAAGAAGTCTTGCCACCATCAGCGGCTGCAACCCCACAACACGACAACCCAACCGTTCGTCATTGCGAGCATCCGGTAGGATGCGCGGCAATCCAGATTGCAAACGTCGATACAGGTGCCTCTGGATTGCCACGTCGCATGCGCTCCTCCCAAAGACAATCAAACCACACTCCCTTTCGTTATCCCGGACTTGATCCGGAATCCAGCAGCACATGGTCCCCGTGTGCGAAGGAATCTGCCGCGCCCCAGACGCACAAAATTCAAAACGAACTGGATTACCCGGCCAAGCCGGGTAATGACGGGGGAAAGTCAATTTGTCCAACAAACCTAACGTCCAATGTTTTTTGTAAACGCTGCAGGCAACCCCACAACACGACAACCCAACCACTCGTCATTGCGAGCATCCGGTAGGATGCGCGGCAATCCAGATTGCAAACGTCGATACAGGTGCCTCTGGATTGCCACGTCGCTTGCACTCCTCGCAATGACGATCACCAACGCCCCCCATCAATACATAAAATACCGCTGCGCCATGGGCAGTACTTTTGCCGGCTCACACGTCAGCAATTCGCCATCCGCCCGCACTTCATAGGTTTCCGGGTCCACCTCCATCACCGGTGCTGCATCGTTCAACACCATCGAATGTTTGCCAATCCCGCCGCGCATATTGCTCACCGCCAGCGTCTGCTTGGCCAGCCCCAGTTTTTCGCCAACCCCGTCCTGTTGCGCCGCTTCTGAAACGAAAATAACCGCGTTTTGCTCGACACTTCTGCCAAACGCGCCAAACATGGGCCGCGAATAAACCGGTTGCGGAGTGGGAATAGAAGCGTTGGGGTCCCCCATTTGCGCCAGCACAATCGTGCCCCCCATCAATACCATTTCAGGCTTTACGCCAAAAAACGCCGGGTCCCAAAGCACCAAATCCGCCCGTTTCCCCTCCTCAATCGAGCCGATATGGGCAGAAATGCCGTGGGCAATGGCCGGATTTATCGTATATTTCGCAATATAGCGCCGCACCCGGAAATTATCATTGTCGCCGACCTCTTCTGCCAACGCCCCGCGCTGTTTTTTCATCTTGTCGGCGGTCTGCCAGGTACGGATAAGCACTTCCCCCACCCGCCCCATGGCCTGAGAATCCGACGCAATAATCGAAAACGCCCCCATATCGTGCAAAATATCTTCCGCCGCGATGGTTTCGCGCCTGATGCGGCTTTCAGCAAAAGCCACATCTTCAGGAATGGATTTATCTAAGTGATGGCACACCATCAGCATGTCCAGATGTTCCTCCAGCGTGTTGACGCTAAAGGGCCGCGTCGGGTTGGTGGAGGCGGGCAGAACGTTGGCCTCGCCGCAAATCTTGATAATGTCCGGCGCATGCCCGCCCCCGGCCCCCTCAGTGTGGAACGCATGAATGGTACGCCCCTTGATGGCCTCAAGAGTGGTTTCCACAAAGCCGCTCTCGTTCAGCGTGTCGGTGTGGATCATCACCTGCACATCCATGGCGTCGGCCACAGATAAACAGGTATCTATCGCAGCTGGCGTCGTGCCCCAATCCTCGTGCAACTTCAACGCACAGGCCCCGGC
>WFOP01000209.1 GCA_015487985.1 Hyphomicrobiales bacterium | reverse complement strand
ATGATGGTGTGGAAATCATGGGAAGCGAGGGCTATCTCATCAATCAGTTTCTGGCGGAACGCACGAATCAGCGCACCGACCAGTGGGGGGGCAGCTTTGAGAATAGAATCCGGTTTGCCTTGCAAATCGTTGAAAAAACACGAGAAAAAACCGGCAAAGATTTTCTGATCATGTTCCGCCTGTCCATGATTGACCTTGTTAAAGGGGGAAGCGACTGGCCGGAGGTGGTCGCCCTTGGCAAGAGGCTTGAAGCGATTGGTGTTGATATCTTAAACACCGGGATTGGCTGGCATGAGGCACGGGTGCCCACCATTGCACAGGCCACCCCGCGCGGGGCATGGACATGGGTCACGCGCGCGATGAAAACTGAAGTAAACATTCCGGTGGTGGCATGCAACCGAATCAACATGCCCGATCAGGTGGAGGCGGTTTTGGCCGCTGGCGAGGCGGATCTGGTTTCCATGGCGCGTCCGTTTCTGGCGGATGCGGCGTTTGTCAACAAGGCACGAAATGATCGGGCGGATGAGATCAACACCTGTATTGCCTGCAATCAGGCGTGTCTGGACCATGTGTTTGCCATGAAAACCTGCTCTTGTCTGGTCAATCCGCGCGCCTGCCATGAAACTGTCTATCTCAAGAGCAACACGAACCGCCCCAAAACGATTGCCGTGGTTGGCGCGGGGCCGGCGGGGATGAGTTTTGCTGCTGAAGCTGCTGAAAGCGGGCACAAGGTGACGTTGTTTGAAAGCGAGGGGTGTCTTGGGGGGCAGCTCAATATCGCCAGAAATATTCCGGGGAAAAGCGAATTTGACGAAACAATCCGCTATTTCACCAATCGGTTGAACGCGGCGGGCGCCATACTGAAACTTGGCCAGCGCGCTGATGTGGCCGCGTTGAGTGATGGGTTCGATGAAGTGGTTCTTGCCACGGGCACAACTCCGCGCATCCCCGATATAAAGGGCGCGGATCACCCCAATGTGGTCACCTATGTCGAAGCGATCACTGGCGTAAAGCCAGTGGGCAGACGCGTGGCAATTATTGGTGCGGGGGGCATCGGGTTTGACACGGCGGAGTTCCTTTTAAGCGCACAAGAAGAAAAGCAAACCGGCCTTGCCCAATTTCAGGCGAAGTGGGGCGTGGACCCGAAATGGGCCAGCCCCGATGCGCTGGAAAATGGAGGTCTGGCACCCCACCCCAAACCGCCCCGGCCCGCGCGGCAGGTGTTTCTTTTGCAACGGGGGGAAAAATTTGGCCGGAGTCTGGGCAAAACCACCGGCTGGATCCACAAGGCGGAAATGGCGCTGGGGGGTGTCAAAATGATTGGCGGGGTTACCTATAAATCCATTGATGATGAAGGTTTGCATATTGAGGTTGCCGGCACCGAACAAACCCTTGAAGTGGACACGGTGGTGATTTGTGCCGGGCAGGTTTCAAATGCCCACCTTGAGCAGCCTTTGCGTGATGCCGGCATTATTGTGCATGTGATCGGGGGCGCTGACGAAGCCGGGGAACTGGATGCCAAACGTGCAATTTTGCAAGGAATGAAGCTGGCACAGGCTCTGTCATAGGCACCCGCGTGTGATTTTCCACCTGTTCAAACCTTTTTCTTGACTTTATTTTATGGCCAAAACCATCAAGTGAAACATGAATGTATAGGGTTATTTGCGCAATTCAGTTCGCTAAGGTTTCACTTCTCTTTCACAAATAAAAGGGAAATAAATCAGGAATTTAAGCCCTTGCGCAGATAATTTTTGCCCCTATATACCGCCACATATACCTCGGGAATCAATTTGGCGGACAGATTCATGGACACTAAAAAGCCCACCCTGGACAAAGACCTGGACAAGTTCTGGTCATTTGAAAAAGCCACCAACCTTGTGGCGCGAGGATATGTAGCACCGGGGCTGGCTTTTGTTTTTATCGCCATTGTTGCCGTGGTCGCCGGCTCATATTTTTCCGGTTCCTCAAACACATGGCTGATTGTCGCGGCGGCGGCAATCGGGGGCTATATGGCCCTGAATATCGGGGCCAACGATGTGGCGAACAATGTGGGGCCGGCGGTTGGCTCCAACGCCATGACCATGGGCACCGCCCTTGTGGTTGCCGCCATATTTGAAAGTGCCGGCGCCCTGATTGCGGGGGGGGACGTGGTCAGCACAATTTCCAAAGGCATCATAAATGTCGAAGCCATTGCCGACTATCAAGTGTTCAACGCGGCGATGATGGCGGCGCTGGTATCTGCCGCGCTGTGGGTCAATCTGGCCACATGGATTGGCGCGCCGGTCTCCACCACCCATTCCATTGTTGGCGGGGTGATGGGAGCGGGCATTGCGGCGGCGGGGTTTGGCGCGGTGAACTGGCCCATGATGGGGGCCATTGCTTCGAGTTGGGTTATCTCCCCGGTATTGGGGGGCGTGATCGCGGCCCTGTTTCTGGCGCTGATTAAAGACCGGATAATTTACCAGACCGACAAGATAGCGGCATCAAGGCGCTGGGTTCCTGTGCTGATTGCCGTTATGGCGGGCACTTTTTCGACCTATCTGGCGCTGAAGGGCCTCAAAAAAATCATCAAAATAGATATGACCTCTGCCACAATGATTGGGGCTGGCGTGTTTTTCCTGACCTGGGCAATCATGGTGCCCCTGATTGCCAAACAGGCAAAAGGGCTTGATAATCGCAACCAGTCGGTGCGCAAACTGTTCGCCATTCCGCTGGTATTTTCTGCCGCACTGCTTTCCTTTGCCCACGGGGCCAACGATGTGGCCAACGCCGTTGGACCTCTGGCGGCCATCGTGCATACCGTAGAACTTGGGGATGTGGCCACCAAGGTTTCCATTCCGCTGTGGGTGATGATTGTGGGGGCAATGGGGATTTCGCTTGGCCTGTTTTTGTTCGGTCCCAAGCTCATTCGCATGGTGGGGCAGCAAATAACCAAGCTCAACCCCATCCGCGCCTATTGCGTGGCGCTTTCCGCGGCCATAACCGTGATTATCGCTTCTGCATTGGGGCTGCCGGTGAGTTCAACCCATATTGCTGTGGGGGCTGTTTTTGGTGTCGGGTTTTTCCGGGAATGGTTCACCGCCAATTCCAAAAAGCGCCAGGCGCAGGTGACGGCACGAAACAACAAAAAAGCCGACGGAGACGCGACAAAACGTATTGCGGGGGAAGGTATCGCCAAGCGTAAGCTGGTGCGTCGCTCCCATGTGCTAACCATCGCTTCGGCATGGGTGATTACGGTCCCGGCGGCGGCGATCATATCCGGCTTGATATTTTTTGCACTGAGCACGGTAATGGTTGGCTAGGGTAGCGTATGGCAGTTCAGTTCTGTCAGAGCTTCAATGTTTTGCGCACCACCGTCCAGACCAACGTAGCAACAAATAATATCCAAGCGCGGACCGGCGGGGTATTACGGGCGCGAATCGCCCGATGAAATTCAGCAGAAGCAAACACGGCGTCCAGATTTTTGTTCAATAACTCGTCATGGATTGCCGCGCCAAGCAAAACCCGCCGATCGTGGGGGCTTTGCACCCACTCCAGCCAACGCGGCACCGAAATGTCGAACTCGGTACCTTTTTCAATGTGTAAAAGCCAACCCGAATGGGGCGCCCCGATTTCCCAGACGATATCACGCTCAAGGCGGTATCTGGTGCGCTCGCCGGGCACCAGATAAAAGTCCTCACATTTGGTAAACTCACTCATGGAAAATATCTCTAAAATGTTGGTGCCCGCGAGACGCGAACTTCAATGCCATGTGGTTAAGGGAAACATATCAGCTTCTTGAAATTGTTGGATAAACTTGATGTGAATTACCGCAAGACTGATTTTGTGCCAGTCCGCTATTTCACCGCCAGACAGGTGCACTGTGCCCGCTCGAACACTGCATGGGACACGCTGCCAAAACTGTTTCCATGGGAGTCGCTGACGCCGCGCGAACCAAGCACCACCACATTGGCCTGTGTGGTGTTGATGGCATCGAGAATTGATTCAACGACATCCCCTTCACCGATGGGCAGCTTGGTGGCGTTAATCCCCTGACGGCGTATTTTGGCGGCGGCCTGAGACAAAATTTGTTCGCCCGCAGCCATCTTCACTGCCGGTGATGCCAGCCCTTTTTCCATTTTGGCCTGTGTCTGCAATATGGATTTCAACTTGGGACCGAAGTTCTTTGCCGCCATGAGGGAGAGGAGTTTTTCAGCCTGAATTGATTTGGGTAACACATATAGCAGAGAAATTCTGCCATCATATTTCTGGGCAAAATCGCAGGCAATATGGGCCGCTTTCAAGGCGTGAACCGATCCGTCAACCGGCACAAGAATGCTATTCAAAAGACCAACTCCTTGTTTATGTTATGACAATAGCCAGCCGCCATCCACATCCAGCGTGGTGCCGGTGACAAAGTCGTTTTCAATCAGAAACAATATGCCCTTTGCCGCTTCTTCAGGTGTGCCGGCGCGCTCGATGAGATTTCCGGCGGTCATTTTTTTATACAGCTCTATGCGCTCCTGCCCACTCTGGGGGAACATGGGGGTATCAATAGAGCCGGGGGACATGACGTTTATCCGGCGCGGGGCGATTTCAGGCGCCAGCCCACGCACGAAGGCCTCCACAGCGCCACCAACAGACGACAGTGCAATCTGGCCGGGCTTGCACTTGCGGGCCGGCGCACCCGAAACAAGTACGATTGCCCCCTCTTTGCTCAGATGCTCAGTGCCCAATCGCACAACATTGGCATAGCCCCAGAGTTTGTCGAACGAATCCTGATAGCCATCCAAATCCATTTCAAGAAAGGGGCCGATAGCGCGCCCGCCCCCGGTGGCGGCTGAAACCAGAATATCAAAGCCCGTATGTTTGTTGAACAAGGTTTCAAGCCCGGCCCGGTCCAGCACATCCCCCCGTTCAAGGGTGATGCCTGCGGGCACATCCCCGGCTTTTTGCGGGTTGCGACTAACGGCAATCACTGTTGCGCCACCGGCCACCAGCATCCTGGCGGCCGCCAGCCCGATGCCGGAAGTTCCACCAAAAACAATAGCTTTTTTTCCCTGCAGATTCATTGGTTCAACCCTTTCATGCACATGCACACCCAAATTTTGCACACCCAAATTTTGACGCTACATATCAAACGGAATGAGCATTAAACCTGCCCTCAAGACAATGCAAACCTGAATTGGTGAATTAAAAGATTTTGAGTTAGTATATCAGCAAAAGGAATTTTTGGAGTTAGCCCGATGCAGGATATTTCAGACCGCTTGCGAAAAATCACTGAAGACAAAACCCTTAGTCCGGCACAAAAGGCCCACTATCTGGCGCTGGAAGCGGAGAACTCCCTGCCCTATCCCGAACTTGATGCGGACACGCGCAAGGCACTGGATGAGCGCGTGATTTGTGACATGTTTGAAGGACATGCCCCCTATAAGCCGCGTTATGTTCTGCCCGATTATTCCAAAGTGCTTAAAAACGGTTCTGTATATCTGGAACTGCCCATCCCCCAAACCCTTGATGAAGCCATCAACACGCTGATGATTGCCTATCATCATGTCCCTTCGGTTACCGGCATGCCGGTATTTCTGGGGGATCTGGACAATCTGCTTTTGCCGTTTTGCCAAGGGGTGAGCGAAGAACAGCTTTATCAAAAAATCAAACTGTTCTGGCGCTATCTGGACCGGGTTCTGCCCGATGCGTTTATGCACGCCAATATCGGGCCAACGGACAATCCGGTGGCCCGAGCAATATTGCGGGTTGATGCCGAGTTGAAACAAATCGCACCCAATCTAACGTTTTTGTATGACAGGGATATTTCAACACAGGAAATCCTTCGGATTGCGACCGACAATATTGTTGAATGTTCCAAGCCCCACATTGCCAATCACCCGGTCCATGCCACGACATTTGACGAGCGCGGTTATGGAATTGTAAGTTGTTACAACGCGTTACCGGTGGCTGGCGGTTCTTCCACCCTCACCCGCATAAACCTGAAAGAAGTGGCGTTGCGCTCGAATGGCGTTGCGCACTTTTTTGATGAAATGCTGCCCAGATATATGGCGTTGAATTTTTCCCTCACCAGGGCGCGCATTGATTTTTTGTTCAATAAGTCCAATTTTTTCGAAAGCTTTCTGGTGGATGAAGGCTGGATCGAGCAGGATCGTTTTACGGCCATGTACGGGGTGTTCGCCATGGCTGAAGCGGTTAATGTTTTGCAGGAAAAGGAAGGGAAAACCGGCGTTTACGGCGCTGATGAGGCGGCCAATTCCCTTGGATATGAAATTTCTAAAGTATTGGCCGAAGCGGTTGCAGCGCAGCCACTGGAAAATGTGTGGCGCGGTCGGGCCATGCTGCATGCACAAGCCGGTCTGAGCAACGACATCGGGGCAACACCGGGGGTTCGCATCCCCTATGGCGACGAACCCGACCCGATTGCCCATGTGAACGCGCTGGCCCCGCATCACCAATATTATGCGTCCGGCATCAGTGAAATTTTAACCATGGATGAAACCATCAAGAACAATCCCGAAGCCATGTTCCAGCTATGCAAGGGGGCGCTGGCAACCGGATTTCGCGAGTTTACGGCCAATGTTGCCAGCAATGACCTGGTACGGGTTACCGGCTACATGATCCGGCTTTCCGATGTGAAAAAATTCAACGACAAAAAAGGCTCACGCACCAACACCACCGGGTTGGGGGCCGAAGCTGCCGATCTGATGGGGATATTGGACAGAAAACCGCGAGTCGTGGGCCATGAACTCTCCCCCAGCTATACTGAATAAAATTCTGCCCTATTCGGTGGTGGACGGGCCGGGCAACCGGCTGGTTTTGTTTTTTCAGGGCTGCAATTTCACCTGCGCCACCTGCCACAATCCCTATACAATCGGGGTGTGCGACCATTGCGGGGATTGCATTACTGCGTGCCATGCGGGCGCCTTGAAAATGGTAGCGAACAAAGTGGTTTTTAACCCAGAACTTTGTGACCAGTGCGATGCCTGCCTTGAGGCCTGCCCCATCAGTTCCAGCCCGATGACAACGACTTATTCCATTGAACAGGTTTTGGAAATTATTCGCACGCACCTGCCATTTCTCAGCGGAATTACTGTTTCGGGGGGCGAAGCAACCCTGCATCTCAAATTTGTCAAAGAGCTGTTTGAAACCATCAAGACCATGGAGGAATTTGGTGACCTCACCTGCTTTATCGACACCAACGGACATTTGGGAGAAAAGGCATGGACCAGCCTGTTGCCGGTGACCGACGGGGTGATGCTGGACATAAAGGCCTTTGGCACGGGTGTGCATCAGGGTCTGACCGGGCAAAACAATCAAAAAACGCTGTTGTCGGCAGAAATTGTCAACAGGGCCGGCAAACTGCATGAATTGCGATATTTGCTGGTGCCGGGGAAAAATGACATGCAATCCGAGATAAAACGCCTGATTGATTTCACCCTTGCCCTCAACCCCGATATTCGGGTGCGCCTGAATGCCTTCCAGCATCACGGGGTAAGGGGAGCGGCCCTTGACTGGCCAACCATGGGGGAAGAAAGAACCAGAGAAATTGCCGCTCAGTTAACCCGGGCGGGCATCAAGAATGTGATTGTACCCGCCATTTTTCAATAGGCGAAAATGTGCGGCGCGATAGACAAATTGCTTATTGATACTTAGAAGCATGCTCACCCCGGATCATTTCAATTGAAAAAGATATGCGCGACCAAAACAGCTTAGTGATTATTGGCACCATCAATGCGTCGGACAAGAATGCCCCTGCAATGCACATGCTCTCGCTGGCAAAACAGTTGGCCCGGAGCGGCCTTGCCATATCACTGGTCATTCCCAAATATGAAGGGGAGTTACTTCTTGAAGTCAACGAGCCGGGCATCACTCTTGTCAAAACCAAAAAACTGAATATTCCCAAAATACCAAACAGCCTGAGCGCTTTGCTGCAAATTCCCAGCCTTTGGAGATTACGGAAAATCGGAAAGGTTTATATTCGCACCGGGCCGTTAAGTTTTTTGCTTACGCTGGCGGCCCGGGCCTTTGGCTATAAAAAGATTGTGCTTGAAGTGAACGGCTGGCTGGCGGATGAACTCAAAGCATTAAACATGCCCTGGGTCTTGACCGCCCTGTATGAAAAAATTCAGGTATTTGAACTCAAAAGAGCCTCCTCGGTGCGTGTTGTTACAACCGGTCTTAAAAACATTATACTGGCCGCCAATATTGAGGAAGACAAAGTCCACATTATTGAAAATGGGACAGATATCGACCTGTTTACCCCT
>WFOP01000208.1 GCA_015487985.1 Hyphomicrobiales bacterium | reverse complement strand
GCTTGCGTCCAAAACCGTTTGCCGATGCCTGCTATCAGTTCTGGCTGGGGGGGGACTTCATTAAAAATGACGAGCCTCAGGGCAATCAGGTCTATGCGCCGATGAAGGAATCCATTCCTTTGATCGTGGATGCCATGAAGCGGGCAATGGATGATACCGGACAGGCAAAGATTTTCTCGGCCAATATTACAGCCGACGATCCAACAGAAATGATTGCGCGCGGCGAATATGTGCTGGAGCAATTCGGCAACATGGCTGAAAACGTTGCGTTGCTGGTGGATGGCTTTGTGGGGGGCTGTGGCATGGTTACCACCGCGCGGCGCAACTTCCCCGGTCAGTTCCTGCATTATCACCGCGCTGGTCACGGTATGGTGACAGGGGAAGAAAGCAACCGTGGTTATACAGCCTTGGCCCATATGAAATGGGCAAGAATGTCGGGCGCATCCGGTATTCACTGTGGCACTATGGGCTATGGCAAGATGGAAGGCTATAAAAGCGATACGATTCTTGCCGATATGTTGACCGGGGACTCCGTCACCGGCACCTATTTCCATCAGGAATGGGAGCGCATGAAGCCCACCACACCGATTATTTCAGGCGGCATGAATGCGCTGCGTCTGCCCGGTTTCTTTGATAATCTGGGCCATTGCAATGTTATCCAGACATCGGGCGGTGGTGCATTGGGGCACAAGGACGGGATTGCGGCGGGTGCAACTTCGCTGCGGCAGGCCTTTACTGCATGGCAGCAAGGCATTGATCTGGTGGATTATGCCAAAGATCATCCCGAAACGCGTGGAGCCTTTGAATCATTCCCCGCTGATGCCGATAATTTCTATCCGGGCTGGCGTGAAAAGCTGGGTGTACACAAATAGGTAATTCCTGTTCAATATCCGGGGGGAGGGGTGTTCTCCCTCCGGTCACATAATTCAAGTTAGCTGGCAGGGCAGTGTGATGAGCGACAAAAAGCAATATCTGATAGAGCAGGAACCGTTTTATTATGAAACCGGCAACGAGGTGACGCTTTATAAGTCCGCCTATGATCGCCGGCTGCCGGTTATGGTCAAGGGGCCAACGGGTTGTGGCAAGTCCCGTTTTGTCGAATATATGGCCTGGAAACTGCAAAAGCCGCTGATTACGGTGGCCTGCAATGAAGATATGACGGCGGCGGACCTCGTGGGACGGTTTTTGCTCGATGAAAAGGGCACCCGCTGGCAGGATGGTCCGCTGACGGTGGCGGCGCGTATTGGCGCAATCTGTTATCTGGATGAGGTGGTGGAAGCCCGGCAGGATACCACCGTTGTCATTCACCCGCTAACGGATCACCGCCGTGTTTTGCCCCTGGACAAAAAAGGGGAATTGCTGGAGGCGCATCCGGATTTCCAATTGGTGATTTCGTATAATCCGGGTTATCAAAATCTGATGAAGGACCTCAAACAGTCCACCAAACAGCGCTTTACCGCCCTTGATTTTGACTATCCTGAAAAATCTGATGAAGCAGGGATTGTCGTTTCCGAAGGCGGGGTTGATGATGCGATGGCACAAAAACTGGTGGATGTGGCCCACACGGCCCGCAATCTTAAGGGACATGGCCTGGACGAAGGCATATCCACGCGGTTGCTGGTCTATGCCGCAATGCTGATTTGTGATGGAGTTCCCGCTGTTGAGGCGGCAAAAATGGCCATGGTGCGCCCGCTCAGCGACGATAAGGATATTCGCGCCACCCTTGATGCTTCGGTGGAATTGATCCTGGGATAACTTTTCATTTCATTTGTGCAAGGAGCATTTGATGTCTTCCGACTTAATTTCCAAGGCACATGCAAGGGCCGCCATGAGCATGACGCCCAACGTCATGAAATGGCGTGTGCAGTTGAAATGCACGGTGCGCAAGGTCGATGACATATTTGAAAACGCACTGCTGGAGGCCCTTGAAACCCTGTCGCACGAAGGTGTCAAAGCCTGGCTGGCGGGGGCGGACCGGGTTTGTGCCTTGGGGCGCGGCACCGAACTGGTTTTGATTTTTCTTGATAATATCCCCGAGGTTGTGCGTCATTCTGACGAAACGCTTATCCCCAAAATTGCCCAGACGGCCGCTTTTCTATCTGAATATGCAGTTGCTGGCTCCATCAACCCGTTTCTGGCCACCTTGCCCGCCGTCGCCCGGCGCCTTGGCAGTGCCGACTTGCTTCATGTCTGGTTGCAATTGGTAAAACAGATGGCAACGGATGCAAAAGAAGGCACGCGCCCGCTGCTTGAGCGCGCCCCCTATCTGTTCGGGCAGCTTTCCCTTGGGGGGGTGAAAAACTGGATTGATTACGGTGTGCGGGTCTATGCCGAACATCCCCACCGGTTGCCCGATTATTTCGGCCTGCAATCCGCCGATGCCAAGGCCATGTTGATTAAGGAGCGCAACGGCACCCTGTTTATGGATGTTGAGCGGCAATTGGGTTTGTTTGCCCGTGCATTTTGGGATGAGGATGTTGAATTTCGACCCTATTCCGAAGCCTTTGACACCATGCGCAAGCCGCGCCCGCATCTGGACAGACATGGCTTGCATCTGCCCGATGTATATGAGGGTCTGGGGGCGGTAAGGGCCATTGACCGCTATCGGGCAATGTTGGCCCACATGATGGCGCATCAACGTTGGTCCGAGCCTTACCTGGCGGACAATTTCAGCACGTTTCAGCATATTTGCATCGAGGTTTTTGAGGATGCACGGGTGGAACATCTGGCGATGGCGCAATATCCGGGCCTTCGCCGGCTGTGGCTGTCCCTGCACCCGCAACCGGTGCCCGGCGCCTGCCTTGAGGGCTGGTCATGTATCCGCCACAAGCTGGCGATGCTTTCCTACGCCCTTTTGAATCCGGCGCATAATTACACGGATGAAAGCCTGCTGACATATGCGGAAAAGTTTCGCGCTCGCATCAAAGAAAATCCATACGACCCTTCACTGAGCACCGAGCTTGGCGTTCATTGGCTCAAGGACAATTACGAGCATGATTTTCGCCTGCCCAAAGTCTGGTTTGAAGACACGGAAGTCAGCTATCGTGACGACAATCGCTATTTGTGGATTTTTCTGGAAGATGTGGAGGACGAAGACGATTTCCATTCCGATCATGGTGCCGCAGAACGGGGAAAAACCCCGGATGAGGAAGGCGTATTGCCGCCCCGTCATTACCCCGAGTGGGATTATTCAGTGCAAAACCATCGACCGGACTGGGTGACGGTTTATGAGGCAATTCAGCCTCAGGGTGACGCTGGTTATATTGATGGAATGCTTGAAAAGCATAAGCGTTTGTCCCGGCAATTAAAGCAGATTGTTGATTTGCTCAAACCCCAGCAACGCCGCCGGGTGCGCTACAGGGAAGAGGGGGACGATCTGGATATTGACGTGGCGATTCGTGCCGCCATTGATTTTCGCATTGGCTCCACCCCCGACACACGCATCCATCAAAGTCATGTCCGGGATGGTCGCGATATTGCAGTATTGCTGTTGCTCGACCTTTCTCAATCCATAAATGACGTGCCCCCCGGCGCGCAAAATACCATTTTGCAACTAAGTCAGGAAGCCGTTTCGCTGTTGGCAACGGCAGTGGAGGCACTGGGGGACCCCTTCGCCATCGCCGGGTTTTCGTCCAATACCCGCCATGAGGTGCGCTATTCGCACTTCAAGGGATTTTCCGAGTCCTGGGACACGCCCGTGAAAGCGCGGTTGGCGGCAATGGAAGCCGGGCACTCAACCCGCATGGGCGCCGCTTTGCGCCATGCTTCGCATTATCTTCAACACCGGCGTGAAGAAAAAAAACTGCTGCTGGTGCTGACCGATGGAGAACCCCACGATATTGACGTGCAGGACCCTAAATATTTGCAGGACGATACGCATATGGCGGTCAACGAGTTGGACGCTAAAGGCATTACGACTTACTGCATCAGTCTGGAC
>WFOP01000207.1 GCA_015487985.1 Hyphomicrobiales bacterium | reverse complement strand
CTATGGGGGGGGCTGTCATCAGAAAATCGGGGTGTGGGTTCAAACGCGCAACGAAGGCAAAGTATTTTGCCTCCGCGGCAAGACAGACGCCGGCGAAGAATTAAACGAATTTTTGCTGCACAGAGCAGGACAAACGCCCCTTGACATGACGAACGCACAAAGCCCTGAGGCTGAAAACCTGATCGCCGTCAATAGCGAGATTGCGCCCACCAGGCCAAACAATATCGATTCAAATATCTCGTGGACTGCAAATGTCCCCCAATGGTTTGAACTTGCGGGCAAGGGCATCTGGGTAAATGGAAGCGATGACAATCTTGGCGCGAATGAGGACAAAATGCTTGATTTTTTACTCAATGGTGCGCGCGCACCCATAGGGGAGTTAAGCTCATGAAACACCTGATGCGCAGCCGGGCAAATCCACATATTCGCGAACTTCTGGCTGAGGGAGGGCTTTCGCTGGCCAAGCTCATTCAGCCAATATTCGTGGTGGAGGCCATGTCCGGCGAAGAAGACATTGTCGGTCTTGTGGATAACAGGCGCATGGGTGTGCAGGCAGCACTAAGGCAGATTGAAAGTGATGTGAAAAATGGCGTGCGCCATTTTATGCTGTTTCCCGTTCCCGCGCAAAAAGGTATCGCCCCGGACCCCGGTGCAGATATTATCAGCGCCATCAAAGGCGCATTTGCTTCAGACATTCATCTGTGGGTCGATACCTGTTTGTGTTCTTCATCCCCTTTGGGACATTGTTGTTTGTTTCAGGAAGACTCACAAAGCAAAATTGACCTTGAGGCCACCTTGAATACCCTTGGCAGCTATGCCCGGGCCTATGCGGGGGCGGGTGCAGACGGCATTGCCCCCAGTGACATGATGGATGGACGGGTGGCGGCAATTCGCGCGCAGTTGGACCAGCACGGGCATCAAGACATTCCCATCATGAGTTATTCAACCAAGTTTTCCAGCGCGTTTTATGGTCCCTTTCGGGCGGCGGCGGATTCAACACCCAATTTTGGCGATCGCCGCCAATATCAGATTGACGTCAGAAACCGCACGGATGCCCTCAATGCCAGTATGCGCTGCGCCGATGAGGGCGCGGATCTTTTGATGCTCAAGCCGGGCATGACCAGCATTGATCTGCTCAAACCCATTTTCAAAAAAACAAGCCTGCCGGTCGGGGTCTATCAGGTGAGTGGGGAATATGCCTCTCTTGCCTTGCTGGGGAGGGAAGGCTTGACTGATTTCAACGCCGCATTGCTTGAAACATGGCATGTATTTCAACGCGCAGGCGCGCAATATATTATCACCTACGGCGCCCGAAAAGGGCACGATCTCGGGATTGCTTTGACATGACACAAGAACTTTTTGACCGTTCCGCACGCGTAACCCCCGGTGGCGTTCACAGCCCCGTCCGCTCATTCAAGGGTGTTGGGGGGGCACCGGTTTTTTTCAAAAAAGCGCAAGGGGCAACCCTGAGCGACGTTGATGGAAATGACTATATTGATTTTTGCCAGAGTTTCGGTCCGCTCATTCTGGGGCACAGAGACCCCGATGTCGAAATCGAGGTGCACAACGCGGTGGGGGACGTGTGGACCCTTGGCACCGCAGACCCCTATTCGCTGGAACTTGCGGAATGGATTGTAAAAAAAATCGACGTGGTTGAGCGTATCCGTTTTGTAAATTCGGGCACTGAAGCGGTGATGAGCGCACTTCGCCTGGCGCGCGGATTTACCGGGCGCACGAAGATTGTAAAATTTGACGGCTGTTATCACGGGCATGTGGATTCAATGCTGGTCAAGGCGGGAAGCGGATTGGCGGGGGGACAATCAGCGTCCTCCAGCGCCGGTGTCAGCGAAAATCAGGCTGGCGATACGCTGGTTTTGCCGCTGGGGGATGAAGTGGCGCTTAAAGCATTGTTCGAACGCGAGGGGGATCATATCGCCGCCATTATCGTGGAGCCGCTTCCGGCAAACTTTGGTCTGTTGCCCCTTACCAACAGTTTCCTTGAAACCTTGCGCTCTTTAAGCAAAGCCCATGGTGCCCTGTTGATTTTTGACGAGGTGATTTCAGGATTTCGGGTGGCACTTGGTGGAATGGCTCAGGTGAGCAATATTACACCAGACCTTGTTACCTATGGCAAGGTGATTGGCGGGGGCTTCCCCGTGGGGGCATTTGCCGGACGGGCTGAAATCATGGATTTTATCGCCCCTGAAGGCCCGGTTTATCAGGCCGGCACCCTGAGCGCCAACCCCATCAGCATGCGGGCGGGGCTGGTAACGCTCAAAAAGGCCGCCCAACCGGGCAATTATGAACTGCTCAACCAACGTACAGACCGGTTTGCCAACGCATTAGAAGGTCTGATTGCAAAAACCGGTGTCGATATCAAGCTGGTGCATTCAGGGTCTTTATTGTGGATGTGTCCGGGAGCCAAAGACATGGATATTCATGGGCCAGAGGATTTTCCGGCGGATCTGCAAAGCAGGTTCAAACCATTTTTTCTCTCCCTGCTGGAACAGGGAATTTATGTGGCACCAAGTGGCTATGAAGTCATGTTTCTTTCTCACGCCCATACGGATGAGGTTCTTGAAGAAGCCCTTAAAAAATTTGAACGTGCCTTTGAGAGTTTCCGCAAATGAAACACTTTCGGATCAAAGTTCTGATTGCTCTTATCTGGCTGATTTTCACCGTCTCCCTTGCCGGATGGTGGTTTATTCACGCCTGGCGGCAGATTGAACTGACGGCTGAAAGCAGTGTGCGTTCCATGTTGCAATGGGAAGGGTTTTCCCTTCTGGTTGCTTTGCTGGGTGGTGGCGCGGCAATATTTTACCTGATCTATCAGGAACGGAAATCCTACCGCACCCTCAACGATTTTCACATGGCCTTCAGCCATGATTTGAAAAACTCCATGACCAGCCTGCAAATGCAGGTGGGGGCTTTAAGGGATGAATATCAGGGGGAGCAAAATCCAACTCTCCTGCGTCTGGACAGGGACAGCAAACGCCTGAAGATGAAACTGGAAAACTCCCTGGAATTATCCAAGTCCAACGCGGCCCCGCTATACATGGAGAACGTATCAATTTCTGATATTCTGGAACGCGTGCGGTTTCAGGAATCTGAAATTGAAATCTCTCTTGATCACGACATGAGCGTTTATGCCGACCGGCGGGCGCTTGAACTGATCTTTCTCAACATTATCAACAATGCAATCAGACACGGAAAAGCGCGGCGCATCGACATTGAAGTATCCCCCCGGCCAAAGGGGTCCATCAGCATTGAATTTCATGATGATGGGGCGGGATTTGAGGGACGGCGCGAACAACTCACACAAATGTATTTTCCCTCAAATTCATCGGGCGGATCAGGAATTGGTCTTTATCTGGTGAAAAGACTTGTCAGGAAAATGAAAGGGGAAGTCTCATTCCCCTCCCCAAAAAATGACGTGGGATTTATTGTTCTGTTGACCCTTCCTCAGGGGGGGACACATGAATAAGATCCTGCTGCTGGAAGATGATCAGTCCCTTGGCGCCACCCTTTGCGAGCGACTGGGGAGCGCAGAATATAAAGTGGTCTGGGTGTGCGACATTGCCTCGGCGCAATCGGCCTTCAGGCAAAATAAATTTGACCTGCTGATATTGGATGTGGGACTTCCTGATGGTTCGGGATTTGATTTTGCAAAGAGCCTGAAGGGGCAGGCTTCAACGCCGTTTATCTTTCTCACCGCGCAAGGCTCGGCGTTGGACCGACTCAAGGGCTATGAGCTGGGCGCGGCTGAGTTTATTCCCAAACCATTTGTGTTCAAGGAATTGCTGCTGCGTATTCAGCGCGTTTTCAAAGACCGTCACCTGCCCTTGCAGACAATCGAGTGCGGCGAAAAAACCATCAATCTGGACACCATGTCCGTAAGCGATAGCGACGGGAAAATCACCTATCTGTCCAACCGGGAATACAAGCTGTTGAGCATTCTGATCCAGCGTGCCCCCCGGCCCGTCAGTCGGGATGAAATTCTGGATGAATTGTGCGGGCAGGATCAGTTTCCCAGCAACCGAACCATCGACAATTCCATCGTTCGCCTTCGCCAGATTCTGGGCGACACCGGCGCTCAATATATTCGTTCCATTCGCAGCGTCGGCTACCAATGGGTCCCCATCAGGAAAGAAAAACCATGACAAATCTCGCCTTTCAAAATGCCCTGGCCCGCAAGCCTCAAAAAACACCACCAATCTGGTTTATGCGACAGGCGGGTCGCTATCATTCCCATTATCAGGCGCTCTCAAAGGAACATGGTTTCACCAAACTATGCCGGACCCCCGACCTGGCGGCAGAAGTGGCCATGGGACCAATGGAAGATTTTGATTTTGATGTCTCCATCATGTTCAGCGACATTTTATTTGTGCTCGATGCGCTGGGCATGGGGCTTGAATATACCTCGAGCGGGCCGAAACTGGACTGGTCGCTTAGCACTGAAACCCTTTCCAAACTGGACCACTCCCCCGATATTGCCGAACGCTTGTCATTTCAGGGACAGGCTTTGCAAAAAACCCGTGCGCGCCTGCCTGATAATAAAAGCCTGATTGGTTTTAACGGCGGATTGTGGAGCCTGTTCACCTATGCGGTGGAGGGCACCCATAAGGGCGCGTTGATCAACGCCAAAAAATCCATGGATCTGTTTCATCCGTTTATGGATGTTCTGATGCCCGTTCTCATTCAAAACACGCGCGAACAACTGGCGGCGGGGGCTGAAATTGTGATGCTGTTTGACACAGCCGCCGGGGAGCTTTCCCCTTCGCTTTATCAATCGCTGGTGTTGCCTTATGTGGAAAAACTGGCCAGCCATTTCCCCAAAAAAATCGGGCTTTATACCAAAGGTACCACCCCCGCCCATTATCGCCACCCCCTGTTTGAAGGCGATTTGCTTGCCGGACTGGGGGTTGATCATCGCTGGGCAGCATCGGACATGCGCGCACTTGATACCGGATTTACCCAAGGGAACTTCGATCAAAGCCTGTTGTTTTTGCCCAGGGAAGAATTCCTCACGCATTTGAACCTGTATCTGGAACGCATGCATAAAAACGGCGTGCCCAGGGGATGGGTCAGTGGACTGGGGCACGGAATTCTGCCCAAAACCCCCACTGAAAATGTTCGCCTGTTTATAAAAACCGTACGGGAATATACCCATGGCTGATTTGTTTGAAAAATATGACCGTCCCGCACCGCGATATACCTCTTATCCCACGGTTCCCTATTGGGATGATGCGCCAAGCACTGATGAGTGGACGGCCTCACTTAATCGCGCATTTGAGGACCCCCAAAGCCCGTGGAGCCTTTATATCCATATTCCATTTTGTGAATCTCTATGCAGCTATTGCGCCTGCAATACAACGATCACCCGCAAACATGATCGCTATGAAACCCCATACGTTGAACACGTTCTTGAGGAGTGGGAAAGCTATCAGAAAGCGGTTCCGGCACTTAATACGCGTCCACTCAAGAATATTCACCTTGGTGGGGGCACGCCGACTTTTCTCACCCCGGAAAATCTTGGTCGGCTGCTGAGCGGTATTCTCTCGAAAGTGCAAATCGACAGGGAGAATTTTGAAGGCTCCATCGAGGTCCACCCCAATTATACAACTGACGCACATCTGAAATTACTCAGCGAACTGGGGTTCAACCGCATCAGTATCGGTGTGCAGGATTTCAACCTGAAAGTGCAAAAGCTGGTCAACCGGGTTCAGCCCTTTGAGACGACGCGCGCAACGCTGGAAGCGGCAAGAAATCTGGGATTTGTTTCGGTAAACTTTGATCTGATTTATGGACTGCCCGGACAGGGACAGGCAGAAATGGTACACACCATGGACAAAACCCTGGAACTGCTGCCGGACCGGATTGCGCTTTATTCGCTGGCGATTGTTCCCTGGATCAAACCGGCACAACGCCATTTCAAAGATGAAGACCTGCCTGAGGCCGGGGAAAAGCGCGCCCTTTATGAATATGCCAAAAATCGCCTTTTGAGCGCCGGCTATATTGAAATCGGCATGGACCATTTTGCCCTTGAAAACGACGATTTATTGATCGCGATGAACGAGGGACGCCTGCACCGCAATTTCATGGGATATACCGACCAGAAAACAAATGTTCTGCTGGGGCTGGGGGTGAGTTCAATCTCTGCTTCACCTGACTGCTTTCATCAGAACCAGAAAATTCTTACGCTTTATGAAACGCAGGCCAGTGAGGGGAAAATACCCACCATGCGTGGCCATAAATTGAGCGAACAGGATATCATCGTTCAGGGTCAGATATTGGAATTGATGACAAGATTTGAAGTAACTTTCAACGACCGGATTCAGGGAAAAACCGTTCGGGAAAGGTTGGAACCCATGGTGGCGGATGCTTTGGTATATTTTGAAGGGGACACCATAAAAATCACCGACAAGGGACGCGGCTTTTTGCGGGTTGTATGCACCGCGCTCGATGAGCGATTGATTGCGGCAAAACCCCAAAGCATGACATTTTCCAGCGCCATATGAAAATTACAATTATCGGAGCAGGAATATCGGGTCTGCTGAGCGCCTATTATCTTTTAGGGGCTGGGTTCGAGGTTGAAATTTTTGAAGAATCCAAACGTCCGGGCGGCCTGATCCAAACCCTTGAAACACCCTATGGACCGATGGACTATGCCGCCAGCTCGTGGATAAATTCTGTTGATCTGGAAGAATTATTTGAACAAATCGGCCTTAATTACGCCCCTAAAAGTCAGCTCGCCGGTGTCAAGAATATCTATCGGCATGGCATGAAGCGCTGGCCGCTGAACCCGATGGAAACAGCACGCATGGCAGTCGGGGCGGCTGGTGTGTTGTTCAACAGGGACAAGGGCTTAAGAGCGAACCAAACCGTGCGCGAATGGGGCGAAGCAGCGTTGGGCAAAGCAGGATATACCTATTTGCTGGAAACATTTTTGCAAGGGGTTTATGCCGGGGACTGTTCTAAAATGAGCGCTGCGCTGGTTCTGGAACCCATGTTGAGCCAAAAACAAAAACGCAACAAAAAACCACG
>WFOP01000206.1 GCA_015487985.1 Hyphomicrobiales bacterium | reverse complement strand
TGTGTAATACTCCAAACTGATCGAATGGTAATATATGCCCATTGTCGCGCCATGCAAAAAGCTGTAAAAACCTCTGTAAGACAAAGAGTTGAGCTTGATGTGTGCTGGAATTCCAGGCGGAAAAATTCCACGGCACCAGTTAAAAAATAATAACGAAGAGGAACCTGATAAGTGCCCGAAAAAAATCAAAATTTGCAGGATGCGTTCCTGAATCATGTACGAAAGCAAAAAATTCCACTCACAATTTTTTTGGTCAACGGCGTAAAACTTCAGGGAAATGTCACCTGGTTTGATAATTTTTCATTATTATTGCGCCGTGATTCTCAATCCCAACTGGTATATAAAAGCGCAATTTCCACCATCATGCCCGGCGCCCCCATTCATATGTTTGACGGAGACGACAATGATGATGATGACGAGACAACACAAAATGAATAGGTGCCAACCTAATTGAGCGAAAAATCTTCCCGGGGCGATGTTCCTCAAAAGCCAAGGCATGTCCCCCAAGGAGTGGAGTTCGCGCGCGGGCCAGAAGCATTTCACGAACGGCGCAAAGCCCCCACCAGAACGGCACTCATTTCACCTGAAATTCGAACGCGCGGCACAAAAAATTCTGACAGTAGCTCTCGCTTTGACGAATTTGCGTCTTTGGCGCGTGCCATTCGTCTCAATATTATTTCCCACGAACTGGTTCCCGTCCGCAATACCAGGCCCTCAACGTTTTTTGGCCCCGGACAAGTCAGCACCATGGCTGATGAGTTTGAGCAAAACAACATTGAACTCGTTCTGGTGGACACCGCGCTTTCCCCCGTTCAACAACGAAATCTGGAACGTGATCTTGGGGCAAAAGTGCTGGACCGAACCGCGCTCATTCTGGAAATTTTTGGGGAGCGAGCCGCCACCCGCGAAGGGGTGCTACAGGTCGAACTGGCGCACCTGAATTATCAGCGCTCCCGCCTTGTTCGCTCATGGACCCACTTGGAGCGGCAACGCGGTGGCTTCGGTTTTCTTGGTGGCCCCGGAGAAACCCAGATTGAGGCCGACCGGCGTCAGTTGCGCGACCGGGTGGCCTCCCTTGAAAAGCGCATTGAAAAAATCCGCAAAACCCGCGCCATGCAGAGAAAGCCACGCGATGCCGTTCCTTTTCCGCTGGTGGCATTGGTAGGCTATACCAACGCCGGAAAATCAACGATATTCAATCTGCTGACCGGCGCAACTGTGATGGCGAAAGATGTATTGTTTGCAACCCTTGATACCACAGTGCGCAAGGTTCGCTTACCCCACGGCAAGGACATCATAATTTCCGATACTGTCGGCTTTATCGCCGACCTGCCCACGGATCTGGTTGCCGCGTTCCGCGCAACCCTTGAAGAAGTTGTTCTGGCCGATGTCATTATTCATATGCGCGATGTGGCCAACCCCGATCACGAATCCCAGGCAAAACAGGTGCTGGCGGTTCTGGCCGACCTTGGCGTTAATCCTGAAACGACACCCGTTATTGAAGCGTGGAACAAAATTGATTTGCGGCCCAAACTAAAGGCCGATTTACCCGCCCCGAAACCCGTTGGAACCGTGGAAACAACCGTTGAAATTTCAGCGCTGACGGGGCAGGGGGTGCCCCAACTACTCAGCGCCATTGAAGGTGCTTTGGCTAAAGGCAGCCGAACCTTTGATGTTCATATCCCCCATGAGCAGGGGCAGAATATTGGCTGGCTATATGAGCATTGCGAAGTTTTAGAGCAGGCCGCCCCGGCAAAAACCACAACCACATACTCAATCCGCGTCACCCCCCGCCACCTGAGCGAATTTCTGAACAGGTTCAACGGCCAACTATCGCGCAAAACCAATTCCTAGACCGGTCGGACGGCTACCGGGCATCCTTGTCCAACACGCGCACCTCGTCCCAGAACTCTTGCAGCGTGTCCAAACCCGCTCTCTCCAAAGCAACATTGTTTTGTGCGCACCTGGCCTCCACATGGGCAAACCGGCGCACGAATTTTGCGTTGGCCTCACTTAGCGCCGCCTCCGGGGATACACCGCATTTGCGGGCCAGATTTGCCACAGAAAATAACAGGTCGCCAATTTCCCCTTGAATTTTTTCCTTGCTGGTGCCCGCCATTTCAACTTCGACTTCAGCCAGTTCCTCCCGGCATTTTTCAAGCGCACCGCTGGCCTCAGGCCAGTCAAACCCCACTTTGGCAACCCGCTTGGCCAGTTTTTCAGCCCGCATAAGCGCGGGCAGGGCGCCGGTAATATCATCCAACAGGCCCTCGCCAGTCTCCACCCCACGTTTGAGCGCGCGGTTTTTACGCTCATCCTTTTTGATGTTTTCCCACTGATCCAAAACAGAGTCACTGGAAAGCTCGTTTTTACTGTCAAAAATATGCGGATGCCGCCGTATCAGCTTTTCATTGATACCGCGAATTACATCCTCAATATCAAACAGTTTTGCTTCGCTGGCCATTTGTGCGTGAAAAACCGGCTGCAACAATAAATCACCCAGCTCAGAACAAAGATCATCATAATCCTTGCGCTCGATGGCATCCGCCACCTCATATGCCTCTTCAATGGTGAAGTGGCGAATGGAAGCAAAGTCCTGTTCAATATCCCAGGGACACCCGTTTTCAGGATCCCGCAACCGCGCCATGATTTCGACGAGTGTAGAAAATTCCTTTGAAAAACTCATACCCAAACGCCAATCATTTTATCAACTCCGCCAGGGCAGATGCCTGCGCCAGGCCCTCTAAACGAAGCCCCGCTTCAACACCTGACCTGTCTTGCTCATTCTTATTCTGCGAAACTTTCCATTTTCCCTGCAAGGATTGAATTTCAATCTCGATCCCAACCAACCCTTTTAATTGGCGCGCAACAAACTCGTCTGGCGCATCACTAACTAGCCACGGGGAGGGGCGTGTGCTCTCCTGCCCCCCGGTCAGTTTTTCAAGATGCGCCATAAGCCATTTAGAATTTTTGCGAAAACTCAAAGTGCCGTGCGCATGAACCACCACATAATTCCAGGTTGGAACCACCTTGCCATGCTCTGCTTTTGAGGGATACCAGGACGGGCTGACATATGCATGGGGCCCTTGAAAAGTCACGAGAACATCAATTGTGTCCTGTGTAGTTTTGCAAAGAGGATTTCCAGCAGAAACGTGACCACGAAGAAATCCGTTTTTAGAACACTCGGGATGTAAAACCAGAGGTAGATGGTCCGCCGACAAGCCGGCGTTACCCATGGTTACAAGCGTTGCAAAAGGGTGTTTTTTAATCAAATCATGCATAACATCTATTCGCTTTTCGCGAAATTGGAGAGGTTCAAACATAAATTGGCTCCTTCACACCAAAACCACAAAAATTGAGGTAATACCGAATCTACAGGGCAGGGCATCTGAAAACAATATTGCCGGGATCAAGGCACGGCGCAACCGTATCTCAGTCTTCAAGCGTGGGCGGTCGCAGGAAAAGTCGTTCATTTCAATAGGTGGAATTGCGCGCATCCGGTTTCTTTCAATTTGTGGCCGAATGTTCAGGCTATCAAAGAGTTCTCCAGGGCAAAAATTCAAAATATCGCTCTTGTATTTCCAGAGCCGCCTGCGAAACTAAGGCGTACCAAGATAGGGCGAAAAGATGTTTGTTAGAGTGAATGGAACAAAACTGTTTTTCGACGTTGACGGCGAGGGCTTAACACCAGACGGCGAAACAATGCGCGAAAAACCTACTGTTGTTTTGGTACACGGAGGGCCAGGAGCCGATCACAGTGTTTCAAAACCATATTTTTCCCAACTTACCGACATTGCCCAGGTTATCTACTATGATCAACGGGGGAATGGACGCAGCGACCTTTGTAAACAAGACACATGGAATCTCGCTCAATGGGGCGACGACTTAAAGGGACTATGCGATACCCTTGGCATCGAAAACCCTATAATAATTGGCACGTCATTCGGTGGTTTTGTCACCCTTTCATATGCAACCAACTATCCGGAACATGCCGCTGGTATCGCATTAATTAGCACAGCGGCAAAAGTGGAATTCTCATCTGTTTATAACGCATTTGAACGTCTGGGAGGTAAGGTTATCAGAGAAACTTCTGAGGCGTATTGGGAAAACCCGACAGATGAAGGGCGAGCACTCTACAAAGATCAGTGTGTACCATTTTACAGTTTCACCAATGTTTCCTCAATCGACTGGATGATGCGTGTTTTATGGCGAAATGAAACTGCGCTATGGTTCAATGGACCAAAAAACGAACACGGCCGTATGGACTTTCGCGGCGACCTTTCGAAAATCCGTTGCCCCACACTTATAATGGTTGGTGAGGACGACCCAATTACCCCGCCAGAGTTCTCTGATACAATAGCTGCCGGGTTAACTCAGGATCAGGTGGAATATATCAAGTTCAAGAATTGCGGACATGGGGTGGTAAAGGACAAACCAGAAGAAGCCTTGAAGGCGCTGCGTCGGTTTATCCTGTCAGTTTCCCATAAAGACAAATAGCTGCTTGTCTGGCTTCGCCGTTTTTGCACCCAGCACATATATCCAACAAACACAATTCGCGTAATATATATTATGGAACTTTTACATTAAGGAAATGCCAGATTTCCGGGAGTTTTGGATTAGACTGATATCAAAATTCAGTCGCAACAGCGATACCGGTTACACGACGATGTCACAGCTGTCCTAAACGCCTGTCACGTCCAGCTCCATGCCATCATATGCCAAAATAACATTATCCGGTGTCTGAGCGCTTATCGTATGATAATCCATATCATTATGCAGATTGGTCAAAACCGCGCGCGTGGGTGCCATGCGCTCAATCCAGTCCAGGGATTCGGGCAGGCTCAGATGGCTGGGGTGCGCCGTGGGGCGCAGCGCATCGACAACCCATGTATTCAGGCCACCCATGGCATCCTGAGCAATTGCATCAAACCCCGATACGTCACATGAATACATGAAGTCACCAATACGAAACCCCAGGGTTGTAATACTGCCATGCTGTTGCAAAATCGGGAGCAGGGTGATGGTGCCCCCCTCACCTTCAATTTCAACCGGCTCGCCGGGGAAAATCCTGTGGGATCTGAGAATGGGCGGATACTCGCTATTCTTTGGTGAGGAAAAGCAATAGCTGAATTTTTCGCTGATTTGCACCCCGGCGCGCGCGCCGAAATAAACATCAATTCGCTTCTTGTTACTCAGCGCCAACGCCCGCAAATCATCAATGCCATGGGTATGGTCCGCGTGCTCGTGGGTATAAAACACCCCCTCGATATGCCGCACATCAGCATCAAGTAACTGCTCGCGCAAATCACACCCGGTGTCAATGACAACAATCGTTTGCCCTTCGCTATCCTCACGGGTGCCCGTCAACAACAGCGAACAGCGCCGGCGCCGGTTTTTCGGCTCATTGGGGTCGCACGCCCCCCACAGATTGCCAACCCGGGGCACACCGCCCGAAGACCCGCACCCCATAAT
>WFOP01000205.1 GCA_015487985.1 Hyphomicrobiales bacterium | reverse complement strand
GAATATGGCAATCCCCTTGGCCACCGGCGCTCCGTATTCTTTCAGCAAAGCCTTGGCTTGATGTTCGTGAATATTCATTGGTCATTGCCCCCATGAGGTAAAATTCAAAACTGAGATTGGTTACGCTGATAAAATTTATTCAAGCTAATTTGGGTGCGATTTTTTTACACACTTCAACCAGCCCCTCAACAGCGCCAACCGACTTGTTAAACGCGCTTTGCTCGGTGCGGTTAAGATTAACCTCAACAATGCGCTCCACACCCTGAGCGCCAATCACACATGGCACCCCCACATAAACACCCTTCACCCCGAACTCGCCTTTAAGATAAGCGGCACACGGCAAAACCCGTTTTTTGTCTTTCAGATATGATTCCGCCATGGAAATACCCGCCGTTGCCGGCGCATAAAAGGCAGAACCGGTCTTGAGCAGGCCAACAATTTCAGCCCCCCCATCGCGGGTGCGCTGCACAATTTCATCCAGACGCTCTTTTTTCATCCAGCCCATTTTCACCAGATCGGTCAGGGGAATCCCCCCAACTGTCGAATAACGGGGCAGTGGCACCATGGTATCCCCATGCCCGCCCATAACAAACGCGTTCACATCTTCAATGGATACATTGAGTTCATCGGCCACAAAGTGACAAAACCGGGAACTGTCCAACACCCCGGCCATTCCCACAACATGCGAAGAGGGCAAACCGGAAAACTTCTGCAACGCCCACACCATGGCATCCAGCGGATTGGTGATGCAGATAACAAACGCATCAGGGGCATATTTGGCAATTCCAGCCCCCACCTGCTCCATGACTTTCAGGTTGATTTCCAGCAGATCGTCCCGACTCATGCCCGGCTTGCGCGGCACCCCGGCGGTGACAATGATCACATCGGCATTGGCAATGCCCTTATATTCAGAAGTCCCTGAGATATTGGCATCATATCCACTTTCAGGCGCTGACTGGGAAAGGTCCAGCGCCTTGCCCTGGGGCACCCCGTCCGCGATATCAAATAACACCACATCCCCCAGGTCTTTGAGCGCCGCCAGATGAGCCAGCGTGCCACCAATTTGTCCGGCGCCAATAAGTGCAATTTTTTTACGAGCCATGGGGATATTTCCTAATCGTTGATTTGGTGAAAAATATTAGGCGAATCATTAAACCCCTCTATGATTCAGCGCAACTAAAACCGCCAAAAATGCCCCGGAATGCAACAATCTCTCTGCAAAACTACTTATCCTGTGCATCTTTGTGCGTGCCAGCCATTTTCCCGGCCAGATACTCACTCGAGGCCATCTCGTTAAGTCGCGAAACGGTGCGTTTGAATTCAAACGCCAGATCCTTGTCCGCCGACATTTTTTCAAGCGCCACCTCAAACCCCGCCACCAGTTTTATACCCCGGTCATAAAGCGTATCAATCAATTGAATAAAGCGTTTTGCCGCGTTGGAATTGTCCCGGTCAAACCGGGGCACATAGTCAATCATCAGCGTGTGATAGGCATGGGAGATAGCCAGATAGTCCCGTGTGCCAAGGGGCGCTTCGCATAGAGCCTCAAAGCTGAACCGCGCGTTACCCATGGCCTCCTCAGCCACCTGGATTGTCCGCCCCAGAACTTTCACAACCCCCTTTTGGCTCGCCATGCCCCCGCTCAACACCTCCCACTGCTCCTCAAGCGCCCCCGCAACTTCCTCTCTTGAGCCAAAATGAAAAACCGGCAGCCGGCTGAGTTTTTCCAGGCGATAATCAACGCTGGCATCCAGATTAAGCACGGCACATTGTTGCTTGAGCAAGTCAATAAACGGCAAAAACAACTGCCGGTTCAACCCGTTATGATAGAGATTTTCAGGGGGGACATTGGAGGTCGCAACCACCACCACCCCCGCCTCAAACAATTTTTCAAACAAACGCCCAAGCAGCATGGCGTTGGTAATGTCATTCACATGAAATTCATCAAAACACAGCAGCTTTGTATCCCGCACCATGGCATTGACTGCCGCCGCTATCGGGTCAAAATGCTTTTTTTTCCGCCGCGTATCCTGACGAAATTCACCAATGCTGATATGAAGCTGATCCATAAATTCATGGAAATGCACCCGCTTTTTTTTCTCAAGCCTTACATGCTCAAAAAACAGGTCCATCAGCAGTGTTTTGCCACGTCCCACATCGCCCCAGATATAAAGGCCCTTGATATCCCTGGCCTCAGACCGCCCCCCGCGCCAGAAAAACCTGCCCCCAAGGGCGGTTTTTCTGCCAGCGTCGGCCTGCTCCAGTGCATCCGCCAGTTGTTGCAGTTCTTCCACAACAGCCCGCTGGGCCTCATCCTGAACAAGGGTGGATTTTTTCACCATGTCCCCATAGGCGCTCAAGACGCTGCGGGTAAGGATTGCTTGCCCCATAAACCCTGTTTACCCGGCCATCGAGATGCCCTGGCCACCCGCTAATGTGCCGATAAACCGGTTGCCGCTTTTAAGTAAAGTGCCAATAAGCTGGTTGTTATTATTATAGAACTGAACCTGTGTCCCGGCCAGTTTCCATGAAGCAACCCCGGCCAAAACACTTATGGGACAATTGGGTGCAGAAGCCCTGAAACGGTCGGTGCCCTGTTTGGTGCTTTGCGTCAAATTGATCCGACACTGATCAGCACCGGAAATAACCGTCCACGCCCCAAGCATGGTTTGAACAGTCAAACTGCCGCTTAAATCACGCGCCTGCACGTTCGTTGGCACACCGGTTGGGTCAATGGCCACAAACGAGCCGTCAGGAGTGCGCAACGGATTTTCAGCGTTGGCCAATAGCGGGTCCTGGGAAACCAGCCCGTCAACCGGCATCCCGTTCTGATCCAGCCCGTTCTCTGCCACCTGTGCATCCCCTGAAAGCGGGGGCAGGTCCGAACTTTGCACATTGGAACTTGCCACCGGCGCCAACTGGGCCGGGGGTGTTGAAAAACGGCGCGAGTTGGAAAAAGGTGACGATCCGGTACACGCTGAAACCGTGCCCAACACCGCAAACGCGACCAGAAGTCCGCTCGCCCGAAATCTTCGATTTGTCATAATTCTAAGCTCATCTTAAGTTAATCGCCGCCCGTCTGCCGCCCTAATACCGCATCAACCCGGGAAATGCCAGCCTGTCAGCCAACATAGCAAGAGTTTTGACCTGCGGATCAAAAACTTGTCTCTCGACATAATATTTTATTGTGGTTTCATTTTGATCTACATAAAAAACGAATCAAATTCACGCGATACACCGCTTGCCCGAATCCCGCTTTCCCCGGCACTTTGACATTAAAGCATATCGCGTTTATCACTACTCACGCGACCTGCTTTATCCATTATTTTGCCTGTCTTTTATCCTAAAACCGTAGCCACCCACGGGTCGGGCCCAAGGACACGCCTCTGGGAGACACGCTTCTGGGAGACACGCTTTAGCGTATCCGTCATGGCCTGTTGACCATGACACATTGATCATGACCCATCAGTCCTGACGCATCATTTCTTCAAGCAGGGCGTTGGCCAAAAGCCGGGCATCCGCCGCCTCGACACTGGGCACAACAATTCCCCGACCTTTCGGGGGAATTAAACCCGGAGTGCCCAAAACCCCCGCCAGCCCCTCGTCTTCGGGGTGAAACCCGTGGGCACGCAACGCCACAACAATTACCCGCAGAACAGAAGGATCCTGATGTTCCAGTATGGTTTCAAAATTTGCCATGAAAAACCTCTAATGCAAACTGGCTTGCCGCGCAAACCATATGCACAAAACCCCTCATCACTCATCTGCTTGAAAAGCAATCCGGCTCTTAAACGCGCCGTTCCACCATCATTTTTTTGATCTCGGCAATTGCCTTGGCCGGATTAAGCCCCTTGGGACAGGTATTGGAACAGTTCAAAATCGTATGACAGCGATAAAGCCGGAACGGGTCTTCCAGATTATCCAGCCGCTCCCCGGTCGCCTCGTCCCGACTGTCAATCAGCCAGCGATAGGCCTGCAACAGAACCGCAGGACCAAGATAACGCTCCCCGTTCCACCAGTAAGAAGGGCAGGAAGTGGAACATGACGCACAAAGAATACACTCATAAAGCCCATCCAGCTTTTCCCGGTCATCATGGGATTGCGGCCACTCTGTACCCGGCTCTGGTGTTGTGGTTTTCAACCACGGCTCGATGGAGCGATGTTGAGCATAAAAATTATCCAGATCCGGCACCAGGTCCTTCACCACCGGCAAATGAGGCAATGGATAGACTTTAACCGCCCCACCTATATCCCTGGCGCTTTTTGTGCAGGCCAGCGTATTCATACCATCAATATTCATTGCACACGACCCGCACACCCCCTCCCGACAGGAGCGACGAAGGGTCAGCGTGGGATCAACATTGTTTTTAATCCACAACAGGCCATCCAGCACCATGGGTCCGCAATCGTTACGATCCACAAAAAACGTATCAATGCGCGGGTTGTCTCCCTTGTCAGGGTCATAGCGATAAATCTGGTATTCTTGACTGTTGCCCCCTTCCGGTTTTGGCCAGCTTTTGCCCTTTGTGGGTTGGGAACCTTTGGGAAGTTTCAATTCAACCATGCTAAAATTTCAACCTGTGCAATCTTTATCAAGTTGCAGCCGCCTTCAAAGGCGACTGCGGTGTTTTGTTGATCTGAGCTGATTATTTCAACTAGCCATTCAACGCACAATCAATGCTGGCAGCCCACATAAACCGGTGAACTTCAACACTGTCAGGCACATCCAGATCATTGTCTTTGACGGTAGACCAAAGATTAATCTGGCCATCACCATGGGCTTTCAAAAGCGCAAGCTGACCTTCGCTCAACTCCATGGCGCCTTTCTCAATTACGCAATCGCGAAGGGTGCCAGCCATCGCAGAACCTGAAGCTGAAACGAGTATTCCGGCAGCCATCAGGCCTATAAGAACAGTTTTACGCATAGTCTCTCTCCTTCTTCTTCGTAAAAAATTGCCTGCCTTAAGTTACGCCAAAGCAAACGTGCCGCAAATTCTAATAAACCCTTTTCTTGGGTGCAATACGAGTTTCATCCATCCCATCGCTCAACAAATCCGTATGTACGGGCCGATAGTCCAGCGAAACCTTCCCATTCGCATCAATTCGTGAAAGTGAGTGTTTGCGCCAGTTTTTGTCGTCCCGGTCCACAAAATCCTCACGCGCGTGGGCACCCCGGCTTTCATGTCGCGCCTCCGCACTCACCACCGTTGCCAGCGCATTGGCCATCAGATTGTCCAGCTCCAGTGCCTCCACCAGATCAGAATTCCAGATCATTGAACGATCGGATACTTTTATCTCGGACAAATCGTCCCAGATATCCCCCATGCGCTTAACCCCCTGTTGCAGGGTTTCTTCGGTGCGGAAAACCGCCGCGTCCTCCTGCATCACCAGTTGCATCCGGTCACGCAGCTCTGCGGTTGAAAATTTGCCATCCGCATGGCGCATCCTGTCAAACCGGTCAATAATTTTTTCAAATGCCGCTTCGTTGATTTCAGGCACCGGCGCGGCAGGATCAATAACCTTGCCCGCCTGAATAGCTGCCCCCCGCCCAAATACCACCAGATCAATCAGCGAATTGGACCCAAGCCGGTTGGCCCCGTGCACAGAAGCACACCCCGCCTCCCCCACGGCCATCAGACCGGGCACAATGGCATCGGGATTGTCCTTGGTGGGGTTGAGCGCTTCCCCGTGATAATTGGTGGGGATCCCCCCCATATTATAATGAGCGGTTGGAATCACCGGAATTGGCTCCTTGGTCAGATCAACCCCGGCAAAAATCTTGGCGCTCTCGGTAATGCCGGGCAGTCTTTCCGCCAGCACTTCAGGGTCAAGATGGTCCAGGTTCAGATGAATATGATCTTTTTTCGGCCCCACCCCGCGCCCCTCGCGGATTTCAAGCGTCATGCAACGGCTCACCACATCACGCGAAGCCAGATCTTTTGCATTGGGGGCATAGCGCTCCATGAAGCGTTCCCCTTCCGAATTGGTCAGATAGCCACCCTCGCCCCGCGCGCCCTCGGTAATCAACACCCCGGCCCCATAAACACCGGTGGGGTGAAACTGCACGAATTCCATATCCTGCAAAGGCAACCCGGCCCGCGCCACCATGCCATTGCCATCCCCGGTGCAGGTATGGGCGGAAGTGGCGCTGAAATAGGTGCGCCCATACCCCCCGGTGGCCAGCACCACGGTTTTGGCCCGAAAACGATGAATGGTGCCATCATCCAGTTTCCAGGCGACAATCCCCTCACACACACCCGTCTCGCTCATCAAAAGATCGATGGCAAAATACTCAATGAAAAATTCTGCGTTATGGCGCAGGGATTGCCCATAAAGCGTATGCAAAATGGCATGGCCCGTTCGGTCAGCCGCCGCACAGGTGCGTTGCACCGGCGGCCCGTCCCCGTAATTTTGCATATGACCACCAAAGGGGCGCTGATAAATCTTGCCCTCTTCAGTGCGCGAAAACGGCACCCCGTAATGTTCCAGTTCATAAACGGCTTCGGGCGCCTCACGCGCCAGATATTCCATGGCGTCATTATCCCCCAGCCAGTCAGAGCCTTTGATCGTGTCATACATATGCCACTGCCAGCTGTCTTTACCCATATTGGAAAGCGAAGCGGCAATCCCCCCCTGCGCCGCAACTGTATGGGAGCGGGTGGGGAATACCT
>WFOP01000204.1 GCA_015487985.1 Hyphomicrobiales bacterium | reverse complement strand
GACCGGGCGCGCTATTGCTGATGAGGCGGCGCATCTGGCCATGGGCAATATTGATGCGGAAAATGGTCGGATATTGCTGGTGGATGACAATCCGCGCAGTTCGGAGCGTTTGCAGAATTATCTGCTTCCCAACTATCACCTGGATGTTCTGACGGACCCTACTTCTGTCGCGCTGAATGTTGCGGAAAAAGATTATGAGGTGGTTTTGGTGAGCATGGAACTGACGGGGTTTGATCCGCTGCGTGTGTGCTCACAGCTTCGCACATTGGAGCAAACCCGTGCGCTGCCCATTATCCTGATTGCTGAGGAGGGGGACCGGGCGAAGGTGGTTCGCGGTTTGGAACTGGGGGTCAATGATTTTATTGTTCGCCCCATTGAAAAGCACGAACTGGTGGCGCGGGTGCGCACGCAAATCCGGCGGCAAAGATATGCCATGGAGTTGCGTGAAAGTGTCAACAACACAATGGCAATGGCCGTTATTGACGGTCTGACGGGGCTTTATAATCGCCGCTATTTTGAACGTCATTCCGCCTTGATGCTTGAAAAGGCAATAGAGCAGGGGCGTGACCTGGCTTTGCTCATGCTTGATATTGACCATTTCAAGCCGGTCAACGATACCTATGGACATGCGGCGGGTGATGAGGTTCTCAAGGAATTTGCCTTGCGGGTGCAACGTTCTATTCGCGGCATTGATCTTGCCTGCCGATATGGGGGGGAGGAATTTGTGGTCCTCATGCCTGACGCAAGTCAGGTTCAGGCGCAAAATATTGCCGAACGTATTCGCAAGTCGATATTTGACACCCCTTTTGAAATCAGCGGCCACGGTGGTATAAATATCACCGTCAGTCTTGGGGTTGCATTGAACAATCGTTTTGGGGATACGCCGGATGCACTGTTGAAGCGGGCTGATATGGCTTTGTATCGCGCCAAGAATGATGGCAGAAACCGGGTGGTGTTTGACGCCGCCTAGGAGAAGAATTGCAGGATGGAATAAAATCCAGCCTCCCTAGGCAAACCATTTATCGGAATTGTTCCAACAAAAACCGGATAGCGGCCTGATAGTCTTTGGCAGATTTTCCCTGAGCGATGGCCAACGCCGCCTCATCAAAGCATGCTGAGAGTATTTGGGTCAGCGGTTCGAGCAACGAATCGGGCAGATTTTTGGCTTTTAGCGCAAATATCAGTCCCTGATGCAATTTTTCTCCTGCGGTTTGCGCATTTAGTTGCTCCATTTCCTCATTTCCCAACACCGAGGGGCCATCAATAAGCAACAGGCGTGTTCGTCCCGCAACCGCCATAGCTGAAAAATAAGCCTCGCATCCGGCTATCAAAGCTTCAAACTGGTTGTGCGGAGAAAGTGTTTCAATATCAATTCTATCTGCAACGGCGTGTGCTTCGGCACTTGCTACTGCACGAAACAGATCCCGCTTATCGACAAAATGATGGTAGAGGGCGCCTCTGGTCACCTTGGCTGCATCCACGATTTGTGGTGTTCCGGTTTCCGCATATCCTGTCTCAATAAAAAGTTTGCGCGCGGCTTTTATCAATGCCGTTCGGGTTTCTTTTGAACGCGCCGAGTTGGAGCGTCTGGCCAATTTTTCTTGCATACATACAATCTGTATGTTATTTGAACTTACATACCTAGTGTATGTTAATGGCGGAGCGAGAAAAATTCAAGGAGATATATGATGAAATGTAACCAGTATTATCCGGTTATTTTGACTGACGACGTGGCCGGAACCAGCCAGTTTTATTGCAATTACTTCAGGTTTGCACCTCAGTTTGAGAGTGACTGGTATATTCACCTGGAGTCTCAGGAAGATAAAAAGGTCAATTTGGCAATTCTTCATGGCAACCATGAAACGGTGCCAAAGGCGGCGCGCGGGCAGGTAAGTGGACTTATTTTGAACTTTGAAGTTGATGATGTTGATGCGGAGTTTGAGCGGCTGAAGGCCAATAAATTGCCAGTAGTTTTGTCGATTCGTGATGAGGATTTTGGACAGCGCCATTTTATCACCAGAGACCCCAATGGGGTGTTGATCGACATTATAAAACCAATCCCGCCAAGCAAAGAATTTTTGAATCAATTTGCTCCCGAAGCAGTGCCCGTTTAGAGGCAACAAAAAGAAAGAGGGTGAAATTGTGGCATGGATTTATCTGATGGTAGCGGCGGTTTTTGAGATGGGTTGGGCAATCGGTTTGAAATATACCGATGGATTTTCCCGTTTCTGGCCTTCGACAATTACTATCGGCGCCATGATCGTCAGCTTTCAATTTTTGGCTATGGCAATGAAAACCATCCCTGTTGGAACAGCTTATGCGGTATGGACCGGCACCGGCGCTGTTGGGGTAAGTATTCTGGGCATTATGTTGTTTGGAGACTCTCGGGATCTGCTCCGGATACTCAGTATTATGCTTATTGTGGCTGGTGTTATCGGGCTAAAGCTATTTTCTGCCCAACAATGAAACGAGCACAATTGCCCTCGGAGTGAACGAATTAACAATATTTATTATGGTTACCAGTTTACTAAGATTTCTAAAATGGGGCTGAAGTTGCATGGATTTACTTGCTTTGAAAATCATTGAGAGTATTTTGCTCGAATACCTTCTTGTTGAGATTAGTCTCGATTTGAAGTGTATTATCCTACGATAAAATATGCTCAGGTCCGCCGCAATTCCTGAGCTCGTAGGACAGCTGGTCCAAGACGGTTGGAGTGGCCTCTTCGATAAGCCGACTTGGGCCAGCTCCCAATTTTTCCTCGCTGGTTGACAAAATCCGGGGAACAAAACCACAAAAAACCCGTGTTTCCTTAAAAGAAACACGGGTTATTTATTGTGATATTGTCTTTTTGGGAAAATCTTATTTGATTTTGGCTTCCTTGAAATCCACATGCTTGCGCACTTTGGGATCGTATTTCCGCTGAACCATTTTTTCGGTCATTGTACGGGCGTTCTTTTTGGTGACATAGTAAAAACCGGTATCAGCGGTTGAAACCATCTTCACTTTAACTGTGTTTGCCTTGGCCATTATCTTAATCTTTCAAATAGGAGCCGGACAACAAGCGCGGCTGAAACTTTGGCGTGAAAATAGGGAACCTGTCTCAAAAGTCAAGCGCGACATTCAAACAGGCTCATAAGGGTAAATCAGGTATTGGTATTTGATTTTGGGGAATGAAATTCATCATCGTTCCGGGGGTCAAATCCGTGCATTCTGTTGGCCCATTGCAGGCCCACAATTGCGCCCTTGATGGGGGGCAGCAGCAGCAACGGAAGAATGACGGCCAATGGAACAAGAGAATAAATGTAAACCATGGGGGCAATGCGCCAGGTCATTTCCAGATGCAGAATCAGCGCCACCAATATATGGCCAACCAGAAAAATCGTAATATAGGGGGGAGCATCATCGGCCCGGTGATGGCTCAGATTTTCACCGCAATGCTCGCATCTGTCTGCAACTTTGAGATAGGCGCGATATAGCTTTCCTTCCCCACAGCTGGGGCATTTGCCCTTCATTCCACGCAGCATTGCCGGTGCAAGGGGGCGTTTGGCAAGCAATTGCGCATCTGTTTCGCTTTGATAAGAAATGTTCATGACTGTTTTCTTCTGCTTTTTTGAACTGCTCTCTTAGTCTTTGTGCGGCCTCTTTGTCCACTTCTTTTGTGGGCTCTTGTGCGGGAATTGCTTTTGCGGCCTGACAGGGGCGCGCCCATTTTGCCTTTAGAGATAATTTCAAACCTCAAGGCGCCCGCCATGGGCGCGGCTTCAAGAAGCTGCACCTCAACCGGATCCCCAAGGGCAAATCTCTCCCCGGTGCGCTCGCCAATCATGGCCTGCTGTTCGGGAACATGGCGAAAATAGTCATTGCCCAGTGTTGAGGCCGGAACGAAGCCGTCTGCGCCAGTCTGCGCCAGTTTGACAAACAGGCCCGCCCCGACAACGCCTGAAATCTGTCCGGTAAATTTCGCCCCGATCTGATCGCTCAAGAAGTGGGCAATCAGGCGGTCCGTGGTCTGGCGTTCGGCGGCCATGGCGCGCCGTTCGGTCATGGAAATATGCTGGGCAATGCCGGCAAGTTGTTCAATTTCTTTTGTGCTCAGCCCATCTTTGCCAAGGCCGCAGGCGCTAATCAGTGCTCTGTGCACGATCAGGTCGGCATAGCGGCGGATGGGGGAGGTGAAGTGTGCGTATTGTCCAAGGTTCAAGCCAAAATGACCGTAGTTTGTGGGGTTGTATTCCGCCTGGGCCTGCGAGCGTAAAACCATCTCGGATACCTGAATGGATTTGTCGTCCTTTTTTGCCTTGTGCAAAATCTGGTTGAACTGGCTTGGCTTGATTGCAGCGGAGGTGGAAAAGCTCATATCCAGACTGGACAAAAAGTCTTTCAGCGCCAGCAGTTTTTCTGGGCCGGGCTGATCATGCACCCGGTAAATCAGGGGGGTGTTGTTTTTGTCCAACGTCTGGGCGGCGCAAACATTGGCCGCCACCATCATTTCTTCAATCAACCTGTTGGCTTCATGGCGGGGGGGCACAAAAACCCGGGCTACCTTGCCATCATCATCCAGAACAATCCGGCGTTCGGGCAGGTCAAGATCAAGGGGGCCGCGATTGTCACGGGCTTTTGCCATGGCCTGATAGGCGTTCCAGAGTGGCATCAATACGCCTGATTGGATTTTTTTGGTTTTGGCGTCGGGGTGTCCATCAAAGGCGGCCTGGGCTTCAGTATAGCTGATCCCGGCAGCAATTTTAATCGTAACGCGATGGAAAGAATGGTCTTTTTTGAGGCCGTTTTTGTCCAAAACCATGCGAACCGCCAACGCGGGCCGGTTTTCTTTTTCGCGCAAAGAACACAGGTCATTGGAAATGCGTTCGGGAAGCATGGGCACCACCCGGTCAGGGAAATAAACCGAGTTTCCTCTGAGATAGGCCTCTTTATCCAGCGCAGAACCATAGGTGACATAGGCGGCAACGTCGGCAATGGCGACATAGACAATATGCCCGCCGGGATTGGATTTGTCGCTGTCAGCTTCTGCAAACACCGCATCATCATGGTCTTTGGCGCTGGCGGGGTCGATGGTGATGAAGGGGATATCGCGCCAGTCCTCGCGCCCTTTGTTTGTAACGGGCCGGGCGGCTTGGGCGGCGCGGAGTACCTCATCGGGAAAGCGATAGGGAATTTCCAGATCGTGCAGGGCAATCAGGCTGACCGCCCCTTCGGAAAGCGGGTTACCCACAATCGCCACCACTTTTGCCATCGGGGTCATGATGCGGCCTTTGGAGCGTACCTCCACCTCCACCAGATCGCCGTCCTTTGCGTTGTTGAGGTCATGGGCGGCGATGCGCATTTCTTTTTGCTTGCGCTCAATGGGCAGCAAGCGGGCGCCGTTCTTATCGTATTTTACAATGCCGATCTGAGCGCGCCGGGGTTTGGGCAGGATTTTCATGGCGCGGGCAGTGTAGGAATTGGCCTGGTTTTCGTTCGTAAAAAGACGGGCAAGAATACGTTCGCCCGGTCCCGGCACCGTTCTGTCGTTTCGCTTTACAATAACGGCGATGAAGGGCGGTTTGCCGGCGCTTTCGTCCCAGTTGGCGGGAATGGCGGTGAGGGAATCGGGGTCGGCGTCCGGGGGAATGTCCAGAACTGTGACGCGGGGCAGTTCGGTGGCGCGGCGCATGGTTTTGCCCTTGCGGGTAATCAAGCCTTCATCCTGCATTTGGCGCATGAGCTTTTTGAAGGGGGCGCGCAAGTCCCCCTTGATGGCAAAATACCGGGTCAAATCTCTTTTGGATTTCAGGTCCGGGTTGTTTTCCAGTGCGTCAAGCACCTGTTGTTTGTCGGGCAGTTGCTTGCTCGCAGGTGGGGTGGGTTTTTTTGCCATTCAGGTCAGGACTTTTTTGCCGCTGGTTTTTTGGGAGCCGCTTTCTTTTTTGCCGCCGGTTTTTTGGCTGCGGGTTTTTTCTTTGCAGCAGGTTTTTTCTTGGTGGCAGGCTTCTTTTTGGTGGCTGGTTTCTTTTTGCTCCCCTTTGCGGCCTTTGTGGCAATCATTTCAAGGGCCTGCTCAAGGGTCACGTCCTCGGGTTTGAGGTCCCGGGGCAGGGTGGCATTGATTTTGCCGTGGTTGACATATGGGCCATAGCGACCGTCTTTAACACTGACCGGGCCGCCATCTGGATGTTCCCCCAGCGCCTTGAGAACGCTTGCGGCGCCTCTGCGTCCGCCACCTGCCGCTTTTGCTGCCAGCAGGTCCACAGCGCGGTTCAGGCCGATGGTGAACAGCTCTTCCACGTCGGGCATATTGGCATATTTGCCTTCATGCAAAACAAACGGGCCATAACGCCCCAGGCCGGCGGTAATCATTTTGCCGCCATCGGGGTGGGGGCCAACTTCGCGGGGCAGGGACAGGAGTTGCAGGGCTTTGTCCAAATCAATGCTGTCGGGCGCCCAGCCTTTGGGCAGGCCGGTGCGTTTGGATTCTTTACCCTCGCCCATTTGCACATAGGGGCCAAAGCGGCCTGATTTGAGCACGACGTCCAGGCCGGTGTCTGGATGAACGCCAAGGATATTGTCCTGACCGGCATTGTCGGCGGCCTTGCCGGTTGCAGCTTCTGAAAGCTGGTGGGTGTGGCGACATTCGGGATAGTTTTCGCAGCCGATAAAGGCGCCGAATTTGCCCAGCTTCAGGGACAGGCGTCCCGTTTTGCAGGTGGGGCACAGGCGGGGGTCCGAACCG
>WFOP01000203.1 GCA_015487985.1 Hyphomicrobiales bacterium | reverse complement strand
GGTGAACCAACGTCTGGAGCGGCTCGAAGCAACGCTTAGCGCACAGGCAAAAGCAGGCGCGGATGAAGAACGGGCCACCGCTTCACATTCAACAGATTCTCAGCCGGAAGACGCCGGGAAACCACCCAGTCCCGCTGCGCGCCGTCGCGCGCCGCCCAAGCGCCTGCGACATCCCGGACTGGCACAAAAAAGCACCGCCTCAAACCCCGAAGAAGATAATTGGGAGCCCTCGTCTCATTTGCTTCCCGAGTTGCGCGATAACATGCCGCGCCCGCCGGCACAGGCCGGTCCGCTCCGGGCACCTGTATTTGATCAGGATGATACAAACAAGCTCAGTATTCCGGTCCCGGATTCGTTGCGGGTGGAAGCTGATGACCTGGAAGTCAGGGAAAGTGACCCCCCACAAAGCGATACCTTTGGTGCATCAAAGTCCAGTAGCATGGAAACCGGAAATGACGGGCGCATAAAACTGCCGAGATTTACCGATGACAATGTAACGCCGCCGCCGCCGCCCGCCTCCTCTTTTGCTGAGGAAAGTCAAGTCGCTCCCCATAACAGCGCTGAAAACGGGCAACAAAACTTGACATCCGCGCAAAATGATCCTGTGGGCAAGCCCCGCATGGGGGCGCGTGCAGGTGCGGGTGCAAACACAAATCCATTTGAACCTGCCCAGATGGGAGGGGAGCCGGGAAATGTCAGCCGCTCCACCTTTATTGAGGCGGCAAGACGCGCTGCACAATCCAAATATGCTCAAATGGAACAGGGGGAACCCAAATCCATTATTGCCCGCGCCCTGGCACGTTTCCAGAAAAAGAATCCCGGAGATGATCAGGACAGATCTTCAACAGATTCTGAAAACACTGCTTCCTTGAAAAATACTGCGGCCGGGCATCAGGGCACTTATGGGGAGGGGATTACCCCTGTTGAGCAAGACGAAATGGAACTGGACGACCTGACAACGGTTCCTGAGAGCTTCATTTCCCGTCATCGCCAGCCCATCCTTTTGGCCGCCGCAGTGGTGGCGGTCGGGTTTTTAACGCTCAACCTGATCAACCAGAGATTTTCAAGTGAAAATCCACAACCTGCTTTAGCCGTGAATGAAATGGAAAGCGCCATTGTCCCCTCAGGCGAGGGGGGAGAGGCAAATACATCGCCAATTGAAACACCCCAAGGCATCGGGACACCCCAAGGCATCGGGACACCCCAAGACACCGGGTCACCCGCCAAAGGTTTGAATAATGGCGCGACAAAGGGTGCGGATGAGCCATCACAGGATGTCGTTGGTTCGATCGATCGGTTCTCGGGTATTCCCGGCTCCCCGGTTCGGGTAATTGCACCCAGTACACAAGATGAAATGCCCGCGCGCCTCGACCCTGTTGCCCGTATTGACACGGCCAGCCTGAGTGTGGGCACGCCCGGCTCATCCCCGCTTGGCCTTGAATTGCCGCCAGAGGCCATCGGGCCGCTCCTGCTTCGCCAAACTGCGGCCAATGGCGACCCGCGCGCCCAGTTTGAGGTTGGCGCAATCTTTGGTGAAGGTCGCGCCATTACACAGGACCTCGCAGCCGCAGCCAAATGGTATGAACGCGCAGCAGCACAAGGGTTTGCCCCGGCAGGCTACCGCCTGGCAAATATGCTTGAAAACGGAATTGGCGTTGAAAAAGACCTGGCTTCGGCCCGGCTGTGGTATCAACTGGCCGCCGATGCGGGTAACCGCATGTCCATGCACAACCTGGCCTCTTTGCTGGCCAGCGGGCAGTTGGGGGAGCAACAGTTTGAAAGCGCCGCCCACTGGTTTGAACGGGCAGGCTCCCTGGGACTCACTGACAGCCAGTTTAACCTTGGCATGCTTTATGCGCGTGGCCTTGGGGTCCCCCAAAGCCTTGAGAACTCGTTCAAATGGTTCTCCCTTGCAGCAAATGCGGGTGATGCGGATGCCGCCAAGGCCCGCGATGATATTGCCCGTTCGCTGGATGCCAATATTGTTGCGCAACTGAACAATGAAATTCTGGCATGGGAGCCTGCACAACTGAATATTCGTGCCAATTTCGCCCCGATTGGCAGTTGGTCTGACAATTTTGATCCCGGCCCTGAAATTGAAGCGCGCGAAGTCGTAGAAAAGGTTCAGGCAGCCCTTAACGGCATTGGCTTTGATGCGGGAACACCTGATGGCCTGATTGGTCCCAAAACGGTTGAAGCAATTACCGGATTTGAAACGCAGGCGGGCATGACCCCGAGCGGCAAGGTCAATCCGCGTCTTCTGGCCGTTCTTGGCAGCCAGCCCGTTTAAGAAATTGTCTGAAACTTATTTGACACAAGCCCGGCTCCACCCATAAAGAGAGCCAAGTGGTGATCGTTTTACTTTTGGTGAGCCTGTAGGCAAATGCAGCTTATATCGCCGCCTTGTGGTATTTGATATGGTGCAACTTTCAGGACAAGCGCGCCCTTTAGCCCGGGATAATTAGACAGTGCAGATTTACCTCCCCATTGCCGAACTTTCGGCCAACCTGTTTTTCCTGATGGGGTTGGGCGGTGCCGTTG
>WFOP01000202.1 GCA_015487985.1 Hyphomicrobiales bacterium | reverse complement strand
TGTGTATAAGAGACAGGGGTACGGGCGGAAAAAGGCGGGTCTACAAGCCGCAAAAACATGGGCCACCGAATGAAAAAACGGCTCAACCCGATGGCCGAATTTCCATCCATGGCTTCAAGCGCATCGCCATAGCGCCCAAGCAATGTCTCAGAGGGGCGCTTACCCAATATGTAGGTAAGGAGCGCACCGGTTTCTTGGCTGGAATTGGACACTGAAAACTTTCACAATTATCTGTTTAATCCGCATGTCTAATGGATTTGCTTTCACAAGAAAAGTAAAATAGGAAGTGACAACTTTTAATAACCTGTAATTTCCTTTGGAGCTTTTGAAAACCATGTCTTCCATGACCGAACCAGCCAAGCCTTCGGCTCCACAAGATATTTTCAAGGATTTTTCAATTCTGATTCCCGCCTACAACGAAGAAGCGATTATTCGCGAAGTTGTTGAAGGCCTGCGGGAAAAATATCCAATGGCTGAAATTATCGTAGTGGATGATGGCTCAAAAGATAAAACCTTTGAGGCGCTTGAGGGGGTTGATGCCAGGGTCCTCCAGCACAAGCGCAATGCGGGATATGGGGCGACATGGAAAACACTGTGCGAAGCCGCCAGCAATGAAGTCATCGTTTATTATGATGGGGATGGTCAGTTTGAGGCGGATGATATTGCCAAATTGCTTACGGCTTTTCATGAGGAACAGGCCGATCTGGTGAGTGGTCGGCGCATGCCCGGTTCGGACAAAAGTCTCCTGCGTCAGCCGGGAAAAATCGTTCTGGGAGTGGTTGCAAACATATTGATGGGCGAAAAAATCCCGGACGTCAATTGTGGCCTGCGCGTTTTTAGAAAATCATATCTGCTCAAAATTCTGCCGCTTCTTCCCAGCGGTTTTTCCGCCTCCACCACATCCCTTTTGGCCTTTATGCACCAGCGGCACCGGGTGAGGTTCGTGCCCATTATCACCAGGAAAAGGGTGGGCACCAGCAGCGTCAATATTTTGCGGGATGGATTTAATACCCTCATCCTTATCCTGCGCACGATCATGCTGTTTTCCCCTTTGCGGGTGTTTATTCCGGTCGCCATAACAATGATAGTGGTGGCTGTTGCCTATAGCATTTATGAAATGATCCTGAACCGCCAGGGCTTGTCAGTGCTGGGATCCACGGTATTTGTTGGCGGGGTAGTCACATTTTTCATTGGCATGGTTACGGATCAGATATCCGCTTTGCGTATGCAATTGCTGGAGATGAAACGTCATCAGGGCGGATAGGGGAGCGGCCTGTGGCGCCCGCAAGGGCTTTTGGGATCAGTAAAGCTTGATCCCCAGATACCGCCGGGCAAGAATTATCAGCAATGCCGCAGACAGCGCATAGGCAAGCCCGGTGGCAATGGCGGTGCCCAGTGCCCCCATCAGCGGGGTGAGGATGATATTGCCAACGGTATTGGCTCCCAGAACCGATAGAAAATAAATCGAATGCAGGCCCGGCTTTCCCCCCAACATCAATACCGTGTTAAACGGCATATGCGCGGATGCAATAACAACCCCGGCACTGATCACACAAAAATAAATCACCACCTGATCTGCGGGAATATCAATCGGGGTAAAGGGCAGGGCGAACCACAAAAAAACGCTCGCCCCGGCCCCCAAAGCGAAGAAGCCGACGTTAAGTCTTAAGCGCCAGTTCAAGAACATTTGGCGAATTTGGGGGCGTTGCCCCTGAGAAAACAAACGTGCGATTTTGGGGAAAGTACAACCCGAAATACGATGACCAGATTGGCAAACCCCTCCGCCAGCAATGCGGCAAAAGCGTAAATCCCCACGATGGCATCAGACGCAAAAATTCCAAGGATAAGCACGTCAATCTTGGTGTTCAACTCGGCAATGATGCCATAGGGCAGGGTTTTAAGGCCAAACAAACTGATCGGAGCGATCCATCTTGTCGTTTTTTCACGGCTCTTTCGCCCAAAGACCCCGCCAAGAAATAAAAGACCCAGCATAAAAGAAGTGGCCTCGGCCATACCAAAATACAGCGCCAGTGTGGGAATAGTGGCCCCACTGATTCCGGCGATAATGACGGCTGCAAAAATGGCGGTGGCCCGAAATGCCTGCAAAAATGCATAGCGGCGCAGCATGGAGGCACCGTTGAGCGCCGCCATGGAAATTTTGATCAGGGAGCCAAACACGATTGCCGGAATAAATGCGCGCAGGGTTTCTGCAACCAGCGGGCTTTGGAGCATGGCTGCAACCAGGGGGGCAAAAAACCAGATCACGGCACCAATGCCAAGGGATGTCAGCAGGGTAAGTACAAGAGAGACGATAATAATCTGGGCGCTAAAGCGTTTTTTGTGATGCCAGCGCCCCAAAAATGTCAGCGTGGCATTCTGGGTGCCCCTGGCGCCGATTTGTGTTGCCAGAATGTAGATTGAAAAGGATTGGATAAAAACGCCCATCCCCTCCTGTTGCCAAAAATGCAACACAAGAAGGTTTGCCCCCAGCGCCAGAGCGGAGGCAATGGCAAAACTGCCCATGTTGGCAGCGATATCAATTGAACTGGCAGAAGGTTTTGAAGCCAAAATTTCCCTAACTGGTTTTTTGAGTGGTTAAATCGGTCCAATAGCGCGCAACAAGTATCCCAACGGTTAGCCACCCCATGGGCACGATCGACAAAAGCATCCGGTTGCCGGAATCCCCAAACCCGATGCGATAGGGAATGCGGAAAAATGACAGGTCATTTATCAGGAAAAATATTGACACAAACAATGCGCCAAAGAAAAGGGATGTGTGATCGATGCGCGCGCCAACAAATATCAGGAATGTTGCGAACAAAACCAGCCCGGGCCAGGTGCTGGTCCACAAACCTGAAATCCAGAACATGTTTGTTGCCATCGACATCAGGCTGGTGTTCATCTGCTCTGGTCGCAGGATGTAAAAAAGCACCAGAATTATTCCAAGGCCAATCGGGGTAACTATTGGCAGCACTGGACCAAGTGGCCGAGTGACGGGGACTTTTTCAAATATCAATACCATTATCGGCAGGCCAGCCAGCAACACCGCCATCATCAGCAATTGATCATTGCTGACAATGCTGCCCCCGGATGCAAATACGAACAGGAACCCCAGCCATGCCACCTGAAT
>WFOP01000201.1 GCA_015487985.1 Hyphomicrobiales bacterium | reverse complement strand
TTCAGGTACTGGGGGACGGCAAGGGCCACGCCATTCATTTGGGGGATCGCGACTGCTCCCTGCAACGCCGACACCAGAAAGTCTGGGAAGAGGCAACAGCCCCCTCCCTCAGCGACAAGCAACGCGCTGATATCGGAGAAATCTGCGCAAATGCCATGAAGAAGCTCAACTATGCCGGCGCCGGCACCATTGAATTTCTCTATGAAAACGGCGAGTTTTATTTCATCGAAATGAACACCCGCATTCAGGTTGAACACCCCGTCACCGAGCGCATCACCAATATTGACATTGTTTATGAGCAAATTCGCGTGGCGGCGGGGGAAGAGCTGTCCCTCAAGCAAAGTGATATCAAGTTTTGGGGCCATGCCATCGAAATCCGCATCAATGCCGAAGACGGGCGTACCTTTGTGCCCTCACCGGGGAAAATCACCTATTACCACCCCGCCGGTGGTGTGGGGATTCGGGTCGATGCCGCCATTTATCAGGGCTATACCGTGCCCCCCTATTATGATTCGCTTATTGGCAAGCTGATCGTGCATGGCAAAAACCGCCCTGAATGCCTGCAACGACTGCGCCGCGCTGTTGACGAGTTTATTATTGACGGCATCAACACCACCTTGCCCCTGTTCAAAGACCTGCTGAATGAACCTGACATCATATCAGGGGATTATGACATTCACTGGCTGGAAAAATATCTGGAACGCACACGCTAAAGCGCCCTGAACGCACTTCTTTTGCGCAATTGGTTGGCCCGGGCTATGCTCTGGGCCAACGATTCGCATATAACGCGCCAAAGCTGATATTCTGATGAGCAATTCCCCGGACCCCTTTGAACTGGAGCTGACGGCCGATCTGGTGGTACGCGCCTATCAGGCCGGCATTTTCCCCATGTCTGAGAGCGAAGACGACCCGGACGTATTCTGGGTCTGCCCCGAACAACGCGGGATTATCCCACTGGATGGATTCAAAACATCAAGAAGCCTGCGCAAAACATTGAAAAACCACCCCTATACCATCAAAACCGATACAGATTTTTTAGCCACGATTGAAGGATGCGCCCACGCGGGCACCGACCGGAACTCCACATGGATCAGCCCCACCATCGTGCGGGTTTATGCCGAACTGTTCGAACGCAACATCTGCCATACCGTGGAAATATGGGAAGACAACCAGCTTGTGGGCGGGCTTTATGGTCTCTCTCTGGGGGGGGCCTTTTTTGGGGAAAGCATGTTTCACCGGCGCCCCAATACCTCAAAAATCGCGCTGGCCCATCTGGTGGACCGCCTCAATGCGGGAGGATATTCCCTGCTGGATACCCAGTTTATTTCCGATCACCTGCAAACCCTTGGCGGCATAGAAATTGAACGGGCTGAATATGAAAAACGCCTGCACCACGCCCTGATGCACAACGGCCATTTCAACGCCATCGACACCAGATAACGACGCACTAAACGAATCTATGCCAAAAGCCCTTAGCGCGCGTCAGGCGGGGGAATATCAGACGTTTGCTTGCATTCCACCAGCCACAGGTCATAAACCGCATGGTCCACCGCGTTGAGGGCCGGACTGTCCGCAAACATCCAGCCGGTAAATATCCGCTTGATCGATCCCTGCAAGCTCACCTGATCCACTTCAACAAACACCGAAATTCGCTGAGTTTCGTTGGGGGGCCGGGAATAACAGGCGCGCGGGGTAATCTGCAAGGCCCCGAATTGCACCGTTTCATCCATGTAAACATCAAATTTTGTCAAACGGCCGGTAATTTTATCCAGGCCCGCAAAATGGGCAATCGGGTTGGAAATCGTCGCCGCTTTTGCAATTGAAGCGGGCACAAGTGACGTGCCAAGCACCAGCAAAATCAACATAAAGCGCGCACCCACCCACCGCACTGAACGCGCAAACAGGCCATGCAAAGTTTTCACACGCAAAGTCGTGTACGGCGCTGTCTGAAAAAGGATCATTTTATATAAAACTAACAAGCAACTCTATTTCGAGTATCTGAAAAAGCTTATGGCGACCACGCATCATAATCGGCGCTGACTTTGGGGCGTTGGCCCTTTTCCAGCAAAGAGCTTTGCGGGCGATAGGCTTTGGCGGTGCCGGTCATGTTGGGTTGATGGGGCTGTTCCCAGAACCGCGCCACATAACGCTCCTCATCGGGCAGCATGTCCGTGCGGTGATGCATCCAGCCATGCCAGCCCGGCGGAATGGCCGATGCCTCGGCCGGACCATTATAAATTACCCAGCGCTTTGGCCCCTTTTTTGCCTTGTAATAGCGATTACCCGCCTCATCGGTTCCCACATGCACCCCGCGCAACCAGGTATGCCAGCGCGTGCCAAGGGTTTGCTTGTGCCACCAGATAAACAATTCCGCAATAAACTGCATGAGTTCGGCCTACCTTCATCCTGTTCAAACGACACCGGTCGCAAATCACATTGCGCCGCTAGGTTGCGTTTATCATGCCCGGACAAACTGGCAAAGCTCTTATTCCACCAAAACACGCTCAATTCGTCGCATGGACAGCACCAACGACACCCCATGCCAAAAAAATCGCCAAATCACAAACCGCATCTAGAATGAGGATGATAAAATCCGGTCCACATCGCTTTGAATGGAATCCATGACCTTGTTTTGCTCCGCCTGATATCTGCGTGCTGATTCCAGTTGATTGTGTTTTTCCGTTTCCTGTTCCAATTGCTCCGCCACCCCCACCACCACATAG
>WFOP01000200.1 GCA_015487985.1 Hyphomicrobiales bacterium | reverse complement strand
GACGGGGATGTGGTGCAGGTGCAGTCGGCGGCTCCGATTGCAGAAATTGAGATAACTGTGCAACGGGTGGACCCAAACGTGGCAACATCAAATTTGCGATCTCAGATCGAGACCGCACAAGCCATGATGACGGTGAAGTACGAGGAAAATGCCGTGGAGATGGATGAAGATTCGCTTCAACTGGCCACAGATTTTCTTCAAGAAAACAGTGTGGCGGAGGGGGAACAGAAAATCCTGGCCATGTCCTACTTTGATGCAAATTCATCTTCGGTCAGTCAGGCCAAGCGCATGGCTTATTACCGGCTGATGGCGGTGCGCAATGCGTTGCTGGAAAGCGGCATTGAGGGAAGCCGAATTGAAGTTGTTGTAAAGGAGGCAACACAAAATTCAGATGGAACAAACAATGTAAACAGCGTGAAAGTATTTCTGCGTTAAAGCGCATCATCTACAGGGACTACCGGACAGATGGCAGGGGTTAAATAAAGCGCCGGATTTTGGTTTTTGCCGGGGTTTTGTGTTGCTTGGGCTTCATGCCGGTTGTGAATGGACGGTTTTTCTTCGTTAATGAAATTTGCAGAATTTTTGAAGATATTAAGGTTAAGTATTTTGAACTGGATAATAAAAAATGTCAGCTAATCTGCGTCAGACTCTGATAAGTATGGGTGTCACGCTTTTTGTTTTGCTGTTGCTTTCCATATGGCAGATCGGCTTTGTTGTTGAAGCCATAATGGCCAACGTTATGCTCAACGGTTTGATTATCGGGGTATTTGGATTTGGCGTTTGGCTGGTATTTCACGGGGTCATAAAGCTCAAGAATGAAGAGCTGGCCTTTGCAGCTCTTAAAGAAATGCAGCAGGATGTAAAAAATCAGCTTAGCGGGAAAATTACGGACCCACTGTGGCGTCATTATCGATGCAATGATTTGGCAATTGTTTTCAAAAAGCCCGAGGTCTTGTCTCAGGCATTCAACCTGATATCTGAAAAACTATCGGCGGGTCGTGAATTGAGTGTGGATCCGGGAACCATGGCCACTCTGGTGGAGGGGGTTCAAATTCGTCTGGATGATCGAAAATCCATGACACAATATGTCGCGGGCATATTGGTGATGCTGGGCCTTATCGGCACATTTCTTGGCCTGATGATTACCTTGTCTTCAATCGGTACGATTATCGGCAGTATAGATTTGAGCGGTGATGACCCAACGGCGGCGGTATCGGGTTTGATGACTTCGCTCCAGGTTCCCCTGCAAGGTATGGCGACCGGGTTTAGCTCTTCTTTGTTCGGGTTGATTACTTCCCTTGTGCTGGGTTTGATGGTCCGCTTTTCGGGAGGGGGGTTTTCAAACTTTGCCAATGAGTTTGAAAGCTGGCTTGGCAATATCGTGGAGATCGGGGGAGAATTCAGCGAGGAGGAGCTTGAGGGCACCAGGGTTGCCAATTTGAGTGAAGCGCGCCAGTTGGCCCTGATTATGCGCACGGCCCGGGTAAGTGTTTCTTCCAACGCGCGTCTAAATGACAAAATGGCCGGACTGATTGAAGCGGTTGACAAACTTGCAGTCAATTCTCTCAAACACAGTCACGCCTTGGAAAACCTGCTGAATGGAACCAATGAATTGCAGCAAAATGGACGCATTCTGGCCCACGCATCAAGAAAATCCCTTGAGGGGATTATTGCGGCGACAGCAAATTTGAATGCAAGAGATGAAATTGTGGAGGCAACGATTGCCCTTTCCAATCAGCTTGAAACCCGCGATAGCCATCTGGTGGGTTCTATTCAGGCGCTGGAAACACAATTGCAGATTTTGCGGCAGCGCGATGAAGAATTCAAGTCTCCTCCAAATCAGGAACAACAGGATATTTATTCCCTGTTGCAGGAGTTGAAAGCCAGCTTGAAGGAAGGTGACCTGGCGGGATTGAATGATCGTCTTTGGGGGAATGAGGAGGCACCTGAAATTTCCAGACCGGCGCCGGAATCGCCTGGTTCACAGCATGAGGCTCAACCAGCTACCGGCACCAGAGGAGAATAGGGCAGATGGTCATGGAACAGCATGAAACAGATATCGCCAAGATTGATACATCAACTTTGCGGCAGCGCCTGAGTCGGGATATTACAAAAAATTCCCATAAGCGCCGGTTTGAACGGTTTGACATTTTTGCCGTTGGGGCCATGAAAATTATGAATAATTCCCAGAGGATTGACGGGGTTATTGATGAGGTTTCAGCTGGCGGTTTGCGGTTTCGGCCCGCTGCCACTTATATTCTTGAACGCCGGAATGAGGCGGTGTCCATTGAGTTGGGAGACTTTGTGATTTCAGGGATTATCAGGGCAACCCGGGCCGATGGGTATGGGGTTCAGTTGCTGGATCAACTTAATCCCGAGCAGTTGAAAATTTTGATTAAAAAATACAAGTCCTAGCTTTTT
>WFOP01000199.1 GCA_015487985.1 Hyphomicrobiales bacterium | reverse complement strand
GAAGAAAAGACGGGAGTGATCACACTCTAGCGCGGCCCAAAACGGCCAGCATGTCGACGATCCATCTCCCGCCGCTGATAGCGAGAAGGCCTCTCGCTGCCAGCGGTTCTTTATGCCATAAAGAACCAGAGAGATCATAAGACAAGCATGTCGCGTTCAATTTATTCACGCGACCTGTTTTATCTTTTTGTTTCGCCATGTTTCTTGTTCCAAGACCGATACCCGCTTTTGGGAGATATGTTTTAGAGCTTGCCTGCGGCCAGACAAATCGCCAACAGGGCGCGCCGGGTGAGAGTTTCACCCAATAAACGCTGCTCTCTTGACTCAAGGGTTGCGTCAAAAATCCTTTTACTGGCTCGCTTGAGAGCGGGGGCAGACCAGCGTTGCACCTGATTGGAAATCTGCTGTTTGCGTGAAAAGTGTGGCTTTGGGTAAGTATTTTCAAGTGCCCTTGCCGCATTGCTCCCATTATCAATTTTCTGACGTACGGTTCTGAGAAAATGAAAATGACGAGCACTGGCATTGAGCAGCAGCTGGGCGTCCAGACCGGCGGAAAAAGAACGGTTTAGCGAGGCCTCAAGCAGTGCTGCATTGCCAACTCCAATCGCATCAACCAGTGTATCCAAAGCAACCATGGCATTGTCGTCGCAAAGCGCGTGCACATCGGCAAGGGATAATTCTTTGCTTTGGCTGGCAAAATTGATCAGCTTTTCCAATTCCCGGCGTGTGATTTCGCGATCATTGCCCAATATGGTGCACAGGTGCGCTATGGCATCGGGGGAAATCAGAATCTGTTCTTTCTCAAATGCCGCTTTGATAACTTTTGCCAAAGACCTGTCATCATCGGCGAAACTTGGCAGGGTCCAGCCATTTGGCGCTTCTTCAATCAAGACGCGCAATTTGTCCCGTTTGGTCAGGCTGCCCGTTTCAACAACGATAACCGCTTCAAATGGTTGGGTTAGAAGTTCGGTCAAAATGGGCAAAATATTCTTTGAAGCGTTGCGGACACGAATAACCGGCGTTTCTGCAAACATGGATTTTGTCAGTGCCTTGACGGCCAATATTGAAGGTTCGGCCTCAAGCTCGCTCATTTCCAGAACAATGACATCCCCGTGCAGGGTCTCATTGCTGCCGGTGGTGCCAAATTGTGAGTTGCACAACAGGATGCTGCGTTCGTGAACAAGCCCGGCGTCTGATCCGTAAATCAGATAAATGCCCGGTGCGGTGGGTTGATTGTGTAAAAAAGCATCAACCTGATAGGCTTTCAGTTCGCTCATTGTGATGGGGAAACAGCGGGCAAACCAAGAAGTGTTAAACGGATGGAGTGGGCCAACTGACGCGCGGCGCGTTCCCCCGCTTCATTTGCCGCCTGCTGGTTTGCCAGTGATTGGCCTGAAGAAACAAATGTTGCCGATGCCGTTCGGGTGCCGGTGAATATTTCTTCGCCCGTGATCGGGTCTATAACCGTGACTTTTCCACTCAGGCCCACACTGCCTGTTCCCGGCGTGATGGGGGAGGAAGAAACGATGACTTTTACACGTTTGGCATCAGGGCTGTTTGATCGGCCAAAAGCGGCTACCAGATCGGCATAAACGATTTGCTCCAGTCGCGACTGAGCTTCTTCAAACGCATAATCATATTGTGTGCCATTTGTATTTGCGCCTGAATAAACAGGGCTGAAGCTACAGGCGGACAAAACAAGTATGGTTAAAAAACTACTTACAAATGCCCAGAGTTGTGAAAATGTAATCCGGTTAAATGACAATGTTGATAATCCTGTTTGGCACAACAATAATCTTCTTTGGTGATTCACCTGCCAGAATGCGCTCAATGGCTTCCAAATTCAACGCCTTTTCTTCAATTAGCGATTTTGGTGCATTCAGGGGCACTTCAATTTCGCCGCGTCGTTTGCCGTTGACCTGAACCGGCAGGATTGTACTTTCTTTTATCAGCAGGGCCGGGTCCACTTCTGGCCATGGGGCATCACAGACCAGTCCTGATTTACCTAATTGCTGCCAACATGTTTCAGCCATATGTGGCATGAAAGGGGCAATCAAAACAATCAGGTGATCCAACCCCTGTCGCAAAGCCAGAATACGTTCCCCATTGGGCTCTTTGGCAACCTGTGGCAGGAATTTTGAGAACCCGTTGGCCAGATCATAAATTTGAGCAATGGCACGATTGAAGCGAATGCCGGCAAGCTCTTCCCCAACCGCTTTGGTTGTGGCGTGAACGTGGGCGAGAAAATCGCGGGCGACCCTGTCGTCTTTTCCTGCATCCCTGGGGGAGAGTTGCCCGAGCGTCATGGCTTCGTGAACAATTTTATAAAGGCGCTGCACAAATCGCGAAGCGCCATCAATCCCCGCTTCATTCCATTCCACATCCCGTTCCGGGGGCGAATCAGAAAGAACAAACCAGCGGATGGCATCGGCCCCGTGGGTTTTAAGCATGTCCTGGGGGTCGACGCCGTTGAGCTTGGACTTGGACATTTTTTCAACCGGACCGATGGTTGCTGGCCGGTTTGTGGACATAACGAATGCCAGTCGTTCTCCGTCTTTTGTTTCAATTCTGATATCATCAGGGCTGACCCAGTTTCCATCCTCGTCCTTATAGGTTTCATGGGTCACCATGCCCTGGGTGAAAAGTCCCTTGAAGGGTTCCTTCAAATCCACAAGCCCGATCTGTTTGAGGGCGCGGGTGAAATAGCGTGAATAAAGCAGGTGCAAAATGGCGTGTTCAATTCCCCCGATATACTGATCCACCGGCAGCCATGAATTGGCAATTTCGGGGACAACGGGCTGAGATGATTTGGGGGAAGTAAAGCGGGCAAAATACCATGAAGAATCAACAAAGGTGTCCATGGTGTCTGTTTCCCGGCGGGCATCGGCACCACAGGTGGGGCAGGGGACAAATTTCCATGTGGGGTGATGATCCAGTGCATTTCCCGGTTTGCTCAAGTCGGGGTCTTCAGGCAGGCGCACTGGCAGGTCGGTATCGGGAACATTGACCTGACCACAATTATCGCAATGGATAATGGGAATGGGGCAACCCCAGAAGCGCTGGCGGGAAATTCCCCAGTCCCGCAAACGGTAATTGGTTTTACGTGATCCCTGCGGCTTGCCGCGCAAGTCAATATTGCTTAGTCGGTCTGCCACCTGTTCAAAGGCCTGGGCCGGTGTCATACCGTCAAGAAATTTCGAATTGACGATGATGCCATCTTCGGTATAGGCCTCATCGGTCACGGCAAAGCTGTTCTGATCCTCACCACGGGGCACCACCACGGTGGTAAAATCCAGATTATATTTGCGGGCAAAATCCAGATCGCGCTGATCCCCTGACGGGCAGCCGAATATGGCCCCGGTGCCATATCCCATAAGGACAAAATTGGCCACATATACGGGGAGGATCTTTTCCGGGTCAAAGGGATGTTTCACGTGAATCCCTGTATCAAAACCTTCTTTCTCCAATGTTTCCAATGTTGCGGCACTGGTGCCTGCGGCCTGGCACCGTTTGATGAAGGATTGCAGTTCCGGGTTGGATTTTGCCAATGCGCTGGCCAGAGGATGGTCCGCAGCTATCGCCATGAATGCGGCGCCAAAAATTGTATCGGGACGTGTGGTATAGACTTCCAGATCATCAAACCCGGCGGGCAGTGTATCCCCTTTTAGATCCCAGCGAATGAGCATGCCCGTGGATTTGCCAATCCAGTTGCGTTGCATGGTGCGTACTTTTTGCGGCCAGCCTTCCAGGTCGTCCAGACTGAGCAAAAGGTCTTCGGCAAAATCTGTGATTTTGAAAAACCATTGAATAAGTTCACGCTGTTCAACCTCGGCGCCCGAGCGCCAGCCGCGCCCGTCGATCACCTGTTCATTGGCCAGTACGGTCAGGTCCACCGGGTCCCAGTTTACTTTTGACTTTTTTCGCGTAATCAGATCAGCGCCCAAAAACTGCAAAAACAGTCGCTGTTGATGTTCGTAATATTCAGGGTCGCACGTGGCAAATTCCCGGGACCAGTCAATGCTCAGTCCCATGGATTGTAATTGGGCGCGCATGGCAGCGATGTTGGCATATGTCCAGTCTTTTGGGTGCGTCTTTGTTTTGATGGCGGCGTTTTCCGCCGGCAGGCCAAAGGCGTCCCATCCCATGGGGTGCAAAACAGCCTTGCCAAGGGCGCGGTGATATCGGGCAACAACATCTCCCATTGCATAATTGCGCACATGACCCGCATGCAGGCGGCCCGAGGGGTAGGGGAACATCTCAAGGACATAATAGCGATCCCGGGGGTCATCGTCATCGAGTTCAAATACCTTGTTTTTGCGCCACACCTCCTGCCAGTGCGGTTCCATTTCACGCGGGTTATATCGCTCAAATTCAGAGTTGGTGGTGGTTTGATCTGTGCTCACTTACTGACGTCCTAAATGCTACTTTATTCCTTGCATAAACGCAGGGAAAATTCATTATGCAGACCATCACCAGAAAAACGCACACAGGTCAACAATGTCTCGTCAATCCAGCCAAAAACAATCGCTTGAAAACCGATTGAAAACTGTCACATCCCGCATGGAAAAATCCCATAACAGGTATGCGCCGAAACTGAGGGCGCCTGAGTTGATTGTCGTTTCAAAAACATTTTCAGCTGAGGACATCACGCCGGTGCTGGATTTGGGTCAAAGGGTATTTGGTGAAAATCGCGTGCAGGAGGCTGCCGGGAAATGGCCCGCGCTGAAAGAAAAATATGAGGGCATTCAGCTGCATCTCATTGGTCCCCTTCAGACGAACAAAGTCAAAGATGCTGTAAAACTATTTGATATTATTCAAACGCTGGACCGGGAAAAACTTGCTGCCTCCCTATCCAGGGAGCTTGAAAAGCGGGGAAAGAAACTTCCCGTTTTTGTGCAGGTCAATATCGGGGGAGAGGCGCAAAAATCCGGGGTTGCCATTTCCAGGGCGGTGACTTTTGTTAATACCTGTCGTGATCAGTATGGCCTTGATGTGGTGGGGTTGATGTGTATCCCGCCGGCAGGGCAGGCACCGGGTCCCTATTTTGCCCAGCTTTATGATCTGGCACAAAAAGCCGATGTTGAGCTTTTATCCATGGGGATGAGTGCCGATTATGACATTGCCATTGAAATGGGGGCCACCCATGTTCGAGTCGGTTCGGCAATTTTTGGAGCGCGTTAATTTACGCATCAATTTGTGTGTTAATTCATGCGATGGAAATTTGTGGTAATGCGTGATTGCGCTAACCATATACAAGAGTAAGCTAGGGTGTAACATGCTTGTGAGTGGCAATTGATTTTGAGGGTTTTTACATTCGCCTCAAGATGATTTGATTGCGAAAAAATTTTTGGAGACAGGCGATGAATAAACGGCATTTGTTTTTGGTGGATGATGATGAGGACCTGCGTAAAACGCTGGTGGATCAACTTTCCCACTATCGTGAATTCAGTCTGAGCGAAGCGGGCACGGCGGCTGAGGTTCTGGAAAAGGTGGGGGACCGTCACGTTGATCTGATGATCCTTGATGTTGGCCTGCCGGATATGGATGGTCGTGAAACCGTGAAAATTTTGCGCGACAAAGGTTTTGCCAGTCCCATTCTCATGCTGACCGGCCATGATACGGACTCTGATGAAATTCTTGGTCTTGAATCCGGGGCCAATGATTATGTTACCAAGCCGTTCCGGTTTTCTGTTTTGCTGGCGCGTATCCGGGCGGCGCTGCGTCAACATGATCAGAGCGAAGATGTGGTGTTTACCATTGGCCCTTATATGTTTCACCCGGCGGCCAAAACACTGGAACCTGCGGAGGGTTCCATGGTGCGCTTGACGGACAAGGAAACTTCGATTCTAAAGTATCTGTACCGGCAGGGGGCAAAAACCATTTCACGCGATGTATTGCTGCAGGAGGTCTGGGGCTATAATAACCGGGTGACCACGCACACGCTTGAAACACATATTTATCGCCTGCGGCAAAAGATTGAACGTGACCCTTCCAATGCGCGTCTGCTGGTAACTGAAGAAGGGGGCTATCGCCTGGTTCCATAGAGGAACTTAACCGGTGTTAAGGAAAAGATACTGAGCAATGGAACTGGATGAAACGGCGCACATTCTTGGCAGTGCAGATTTTTTTGCCATATGCACATTAGAGCAAAGGCGCATGCTGGCGTTTGCCAGCGAGCAGGTTTTTTTTGAAGCAGGCAAAACATTGTTTGTTGCAGGGGAAGTCATATCGGGTGCTTATGTTCTGATTTCGGGTGAATTGATTTCAACCAAATTATCCAAGCATGTGGAAAAGCCGGTGTTCATTGATGCGCCGGGTACGGTTATCGGCGAGTTGGCCCTGATTGCAAAACATCCGCGCCGGGCAACCATCACCTGCAAAACCGATGCAAAATTGTTATATGTGCCGCGTTCGGCTTTTGCCAAACTGATGCAGCAATTTCCCGATGTTGCTGTTCGCGCCATGGCATTCATTCAAGGCGATATCGGCAAATATGTGGGTAGTTTGAAACAGGTCAGATTAAGCCCTGCAAAAAAATACTGAGCCTTGACTGAGCTTTGCCGGCTAATTCAATTCAACAATTGCCGGTGCGTGATCGGAAGGCTTTTCGCTCCAGCCCCTGGCTTCGCGCAGAATTTTTGCGCTGATGGATTTAAGTGCTATGTCTTTTGTGGACCAGATATGATCCAGACGCCGACCCTTGTTTGAGGCGTTCCAGTCTTTGGCGCGATAGGACCACCAGGAATAAAGTTTTTCATCGGTTGGAATATGCTGCCGGATCAGGTCAACCCAGTTATTGTTGGCCAGCAACTCATCAAGCGTGTTTGTTTCCAGGGGGGTATGGGAAACAATTTTGAGCAATTGCTTGTGGCTCCATACATCATTTTCGTGGGGTGCGATATTGAAGTCCCCCACTATAACCTGTTCCCTTGAAAATTCGGGGGCCTGAAACCATGCCTTCATCTCGGCAAGGAAATCCATCTTGTGCCTGAATTTTTCATTGGCATTTACGTCCGGGATATCTCCCCCGGCGGGGATATAAAAATTGTGGATATTGATGGGGCTTTCACCAAAATCCACCTGACATGAAACATGGCGGGCATGGTCAATGTCGCAAAATTTTCTGTTGGCAACCTTGCTTAAGGGGAGCCGGGAAATGGTGGCAACACCATGATAGGCTTTTTGTCCGTTGACTGCCTGATGGGGGTATCCAGCGGCGGCAAATTCTTTGGCGGGAAATTGATCATTTGTGCATTTGATTTCCTGAAGGCACAAAATATCGGGTTGATATTCTTTCAAAAAATCTTCAACCATGGGGCGGCGCAGGCGCACGGAATTAATGTTCCATGTGGCAATTTTTAGGGGCATTCAGATTCTAGCCTTCAGTAAAAATAAATTATTGTGTGGGGTCGGAAATGGATTTGTAGGTAGGGTCGATGTAGAAAAACGAACGGGGTATTTCAACGTCTTTTACAATATCATATATTGAAAATGTCAGCTCGGCACCACTTGGCTCGATCAGTGTCCATTGCCACAGGTCCAGGGATTCGCGTTCAAAAATCAGCGCCACCTCCACGGTGCCGATGGGGCTTTCATCAAACAGGGTGATGGAAATGAATGTATCCGTCATCACCACGTTAGAAAGATTGGCACTGAGGAAATCAATTTGGTCGGTAAGAAACTGACGCAAGGGTACCTTGTCCTGAGGGTAGACATATTTGGTGCGCTCCGCCCGATCCAGAATATAAAAGCCGCGTCCGGCCGATACGATTTCTTCGCGTGAGGGGGGGGCATAACGGAAGCGGATCTTGTCAGGGCGTTGCAAAAAGAATGTGCCCTCGACGCGACCGCCTGCGGTATCGATCTGAAGAAAACGTCCGGCCATCGAACCAATGGCGGAATTATGAGCACCGATGGCCTTGATGAGGGTTTCCTCTTCTTCGGTCAGGGTGCGCTCCAGAGCTATGGCGCCGGGCAAAAAACCAAACACACATACAAGGAATAAGAATAAGCGGCGGATCATTTTTGCTCTCCGTATGGATTGGAATTGGTGCAGCGCGCAATCATCGAATCAACGCAATTACTTTAGGGGTGTTTTGTTCAAACTGAAACATGATTGAGGCAATAGCTGGATAGGGGGTGCTGATCACAAAAAGTTTCACGTGAATCTTTATTTTTTGAACGGGGGGCGTTGGTACTTGATGAAGTCTGTTTCGCTGGCGATGGTGTCATAAAGTCTTCTTGCGCCGGTATTGTCTTTTGCTGTGAGCCAATAGACTTTTGGGGTGCCGGCGATATCTGCGCGGCGATAGACTTCTTCAATCAGTGCCCGGCCAATACCTTTGCCGCGAAACTCAGGGGCGGAAAAAAGGTCTTGCAGATATACAACCCTGTCTTCAAACCAGCCGTGACGATGGGTCAGGGTATGGGCGAGGCCAACGGGTTTGTTGTCAATCGTGGCCAGCAGCCCCTGACATTCATTTTCGTCCTTGCCGAGCAATCTTTCAAATGCCAGATCATACATTTGCGGGGTGAGGGCGGTTTTATAAAAGCTGATATAGGCCGCCCATAATGATTGCCATTCAGGCTTGTCGGCCCGGGTTAAATCCCTGATGCTGATTTGAGGGGTGACAGGCATTTAATGATCCACGCCATCCCCCACCAGAACCTCGCGTTTGCCGGCGTGATTGGCGGGGGAAATAACCCCTTCATTTTCCATCTTTTCAATCAGGGTTGCGGCGCGATTATAACCGATGGAAAGGCGGCGCTGAATATAGGAGGTGGAGGCCTTGCGATCATTGAGCACAATGTTGACGGCCTTGTCGTAAAGTTCGTCGCCGGAATTTCCCAGTTCTGAAACCCCTTCGGCTTCATCACTTTCTTCGGTCACTGATTCCAGATAATCCGGGGTGCCCTGATCCTTGAGGTGCCCGACCACATCTTCCACTTCCCTGTCATCAACAAAGGGACCGTGCAGGCGGCGAACACGTCCGCCCCCGGCCATATAGAGCATGTCCCCCATACCCAATAACTGTTCGGCGCCCTGCTCACCCAAAATGGTGCGGGAGTCGATTTTGGAGGTTACAGCAAAAGAAATTCGAGTTGGGAAATTGGCCTTGATGGTACCGGTTATCACATCCACGGAAGGGCGCTGGGTGGCCATTATCAGATGAATACCGGCGGCGCGGGCCATCTGTGCCAAGCGCTGAATGGCCCCTTCAATATCTTTTCCTGCCACCATCATCAGGTCGGCCATCTCGTCAACGATAATCACGATGAAGGGCAGGGGCTGAAGATCAAAACTTTCACTTTCATAAAGTGCTTCGCCGGTTTCCCGATTAAATCCGGTCTGCACGGTGCGGGTGATGGTCTCGCCCTTTTTGTTGGCTTCTCTGACTTTGGCGTTGAAGCCCTCAATATTGCGTACGCCGATTTTTGACATTTTGCGATAGCGATCTTCCATTTCGCGCACGGCCCATTTCAATGCCACGACAGCCTTGTTGGGGTCGGTTACGACCGGGGAAAGCAAATGGGGGATGCCATCATAGATTGAGAGTTCGAGCATTTTGGGGTCGATCATAATCAGGCGACATTGCTCGGGGGTCATGCGATAGAGCAGGGAAAGAATCATGGTGTTGACGGCAACGGATTTGCCCGAGCCGGTGGTGCCTGCAATCAGCAGGTGGGGCATGCGCGCCAGATCGGCAATGACCGGCTGACCGCCAATATCCTTGCCAAGGCAGATGGGCAGCTTGCCTTTGATTTTTTCAAAGTCATTTGAAGCAAGCATTTCACGCAGGAATACCGTTTCACGTTTGGCATTTGGCAATTCTATGCCGATGGCATTGCGCCCTGGCACGACGGCGACGCGCGCAGAAATCGCACTCATGGAGCGGGCGATATCATCGGCGAGGGAAATAACGCGTGAGGATTTGATGCCGGGGGCCGGGGTGAGTTCATAAAGGGTAACCACCGGGCCGGGCCGCACATCAATAATATCACCCTTGATGCCAAAATCCTCCAGCACGCCCTCGAGCTGGCGGGCTTTGATCTCCAGTTCATCAGGGTGCAATTCATCCCCGACGGATGTTATCTGTGGCATTGAAAGCAATGAGAGTTCGGGCAGCTGAAAACCGGTTTCCTCCAGCAATGAACCTTGCGCCTCACGCATTAAACGTGTGCCTTGTTTAACAGGGGCAACCGGTTTTGAAACGCGTTTGGGGGCGACAAAACCGGGGGCCGGATTTTCCAGGCCTGTCTGTGCAGGCCGGTTTGTTGGCAATGACTGTTCCACGTTCAACTGAGCGAGATGGTCTTCATAGGCATTGTCCATTTGATCTGGGGGGGCGGCAGTTTCGTAAAATTGGCTTGAATGGGAATCTTCAAACTGTGTGACGTCCGGGCTGGTGTCGGCCTCGTTCATCAGGGGTGGTTCGTGGCGGGCAAAATCGGCGTTGTCATTTTCAGGTTGTTGAACAAGTCCGGCCAGATTTGGTTCGCCGGTCTGGCGCTGCCATTCTTCATCGGCCTGTTGCACACGCGCCTGTTGGGAGGCGGCGCGGGTGCGTCGCCATGCTGTTTGGG
>WFOP01000198.1 GCA_015487985.1 Hyphomicrobiales bacterium | reverse complement strand
GGGCGTATTGCCACCATTGACATGCAGGGGTTGCCAATCATGCGCCGGTGGTTTGTGGTGCGCCCCGCTGAAGTGGAATTAACCCCGGTTATTGAGCGGGTGCAGGCATTTCTTGTAACCGAGGAAAAGAATTACCTGCCCAGTTTTTTGCAGTTGTGACACAGCTCACCCTGCATCAATTGATGAGGAAAAGCATAAAATGATAAAAAGTTCTGTCTCCGCAAAAATAAAACCGCATATGCTGGCATTTCTCCTTGTTGTGTTTTCAACGCCACTGTTTGCACAAACCAATGCTGAAGCTATTCAAAGCCCGACTGCAAAAATAAAGCTGACAAGGGTTGCGCAGGGGCTTGCCAGTCCCGTTTTTGTGACCGCAGCCCCGGGGGATTCCCGGTTGTTCATTGTGCAGCAGAACGGAATTGTGAGTGTTTTAGAGGACACAAAGGTGCGCGATGTTCTCAATATTATTGAGCGTGTAACCCATGCGGGGGAGGCGGGGTTGCTGGGACTGGCTCTGCATCCTGACTTTTTGAACAATAATCTTGCCTATGTGTCTTATACGAAGGGGAACCTGACAAGCGTGATTGAAGAATATCGCTTTGATGAAAATTTACGCGGTTTTGACCCCGCCTCCAGACGCGAGGTTTATGCTCTTGACCAACCCGCCGGCAATCATAACGGGGGCATGATTGCCTTTGGCCCCGATGGATATCTATATGTTGGTTTTGGTGATGGCGGCGGTGCCAATGATACTTATGCAAACGGACAGAATTTTGATACGCCCCTTGGCGCAATTGTGCGCATCGGGGTGGGGCCGGGGTTTGCCCAGCCGTTTGCAATCCCTGATGATAATCCCGATTTGAACGCTCCCGCACCGGAATCCTGGGTCTATGGAGCAAGAAACCCGTGGCGTTTTTCCTTTGATGGGGACCAGTTGTATATCGCGGATGTGGGCCAGTCGGGGGAGGAAGAAGTTCATGTCATCGGTGCCGGCAGCGCATCCAGCTGTCTAAATCTCGGCTGGCCGCTGGCGGAGGGGAATTCTTGTTTTTCAGATGCGGCGTGCCGCCAAAAAGACCTTGATTGGCCGGTTCTTACCTACCCGACCGGGGAGGGGTGCGCCATCACGGGCGGATATGTCTATCGCGGGAAAAACATCCCTGATCTGAACGGCCACTATTTTTATGGCGATTTTTGCACGGGGGAGATATCCAGCTTTCTCCTCATGGACGGGGTGGCAACATCCAAACGCTCTTGGGCAGGCATGCTTGGACGGGTCGAATTTCTATCTAGTTTTGGCACCGATGGTTTTGGTGAGCTTTATGCGGTTTCCCTGACCGGATCGATTTTTCGCCTCGATCCGGCAGAGTAGGTACCTATCCTTCACCGCGCAGTTCCACCCGCCGGATTTTGCCTGAGATGGTCTTGGGCAACTCGCTTACAAAGTGGACGATACGGGGGTATTTGTAGGGCGCTGTTTGTTCTTTGCAAAACTTCTGGATTTCTTCCGCCAGCACATCGGTTGCCTTGTTCCCCTGCGTCAGGATGATATAGGCGACAACAATCTGCCCGCGTTTTTCATCCGGCTCCCCGATTACCGCACTTTCGGCAACGGCGGGGTGCTCCAGCAACGCACTTTCCACTTCAAACGGGCTGATACGATATCCCGAAGAATTTATCAGATCATCGGTGCGCCCCACAAACCAGAAATATCCATCTTCATCACGAGAGGCCGTGTCGCCGGTATAATACCAGCCGTCGTGGAACGAAGAGCAATCCGGCTCCCCGCCGGTATAATATCCCTTGAAAAGCCCCGGTGGCCATGGATCGGTAAGTTTGATGGCTATATTGCCAATTTCGCCCGCCGGCAACTCTGTTCCATTTTGATCAACAATTTCAATTTCAAAACCGGGTACTGGTTTGCCCATCGAGCCAAGCTTGACCGGTTGATCGGGATAATTGGCAATGATATTGATGGTTTCGGTCTGGCCATACCCGTCCGCAATGGTGGTACCGGTTTCATTTTTCCAGTAGCGGATTACTTCCGGGTTGAGAGGTTCCCCAGCGCCAATAGAACGCCGGATTGAACCAAGGTCGTATGCGCTCAGGTCCATCTGGGCAAAGATGCGGTAGACCGTTGGCGGCGCGCAAAAAATATTTACGCCCAGTTTTTCAATCAGCCTGAGATGCAACTCGGCATCAAACCCGGTCCCATTATAAAGAACAACAGTCGCCCCCACCAGAAATTGCGGGAACAGCATGCCCCAGGCCGCCTTGGCCCAGCCTGTGTCTGTAAGGGTCCAGTGTATATCATCCCTGGTTAAGTCCATCCAGAACAGGGCAGTTGCGGCATGGGCCAGCGCATAGGAGAAATCATGGGGAACCATTTTGGGCATCCCCGTGGTGCCCGATGTGAAATACCCCATCATCATATCATCGGACTTGGTTATCGCCCGGTGCGCCGGTGCGATGGTTTCGGCGGCACCCGCGCACATGTCAATGGAGGAAACCCAGCCCTCAAGTGCGTCTCCAATGACAATAAAATGCTTAAGTGTCGGGCAGTCAGCGCGCACGGCATCCACTTTTTCGCAATGTTCCGGTGTGACGATTATGGCCGCCGCACCGGTATGATTTATGCGATAGGCAATGTCTTTTCCCGTTAACAGATTGGTGCCGGGCATCGAGATGACACCCAGCTTCATACACCCTAAAATCGCATCATACCAATCCGGAATCCGTCCCGCCACCAGGCAGGCGAAATCACCCTGTTTCAATCCCAGGTTTCGCAAGCCGTTGGCAAACCGGCTGGAGCGGCGCGACAGGTCGGCATAGCTGAGTTCTTCAATATTTTGCCCATCGCCCGAAACGGCAAGAACGGCTGTTTTATTCAGGCTTTGCGCATGTTGATCTATGATATCAAACGCGAAATTAAAGTCCGGCGGACACTCAAATCCGTAGGATTTTTTTGCCACATCATAGGCTTTGTTTACGTTCGTGAAATTGTGCATGTTCAATCCCCTCCCAAACGTCAAATATAGCAATTTGGTGCGCGCTCAGCTATGGCGCGAAACAGGGCTTTTACGCCAAATAATATGCAGATTGTGCCAGCGGGGTGCCCGAAACAAATCAGGGCTTGGCAGTTATTTCGGTGTGCGCGGAAGAACTGGTTTCAATATATTCGCGCGGGGCCTGCCCGAAGTGGAATTTGAAACCACGGTTGAAATTTGAAAGGTCCCTGAAGCCGGCGCTGTAAGCGACCTCTGAAATTCGGATTTTTTCGCCCAACTTGCTGTTGCTTATTCTCTGGGCGACCAGACGAAATCGCTTTGCGCGCATGACCTTGGCAAAACTTGTATCATTTTCCTGAAAAATGCGCTGGACCTGACGGGGCGACATACACATCTTGTTTGCCAGCCAGCCCAGAGAAAGCTCTTCGCTTGTCAGGTTGTTGTCAATGAGATGGATGGCGAACTCAAAGCGCTGGTCGTTGCTTTCCCAACGCGAGACAGAGGTCATGCCTGGGTCCTTGGCAAAGGCGAGTTGAATCATGTTCAACAGCAGGTCGCTACTGGCCTTTCGAACATTGGCTGTGTTGTCATCACCAAGCGAAAACCGCAACATTTGTTGTTGAATGGCCTGTGCCATCGGATGGTTGAGGGAAAGACGTTTGCCAATTTCAACCGACCCTTTGCACACAGCAAGAAACATCTGGCGCGGCATGTGAAGGGACAACAGCCGGCCCCCCGTTTCTTCAAAGCCCAAATCGCCGATTTTGGTGGAATCCAGCAGCAGGCTGTCACCTTTTCCCAGTGAGGTGCGCCGATCATTGTGATCCACATTCAGCTTGCCCTCAAGCTGGGTGATAAAGAAAATGTGCTCGCTGTCGTCACGCCGAATACCGTTATAATCGCGCCGGATGCACTGCACGTTGCCCGAAACATCGGCCACGTCCAGCTTGTCAAAACGGCGCACCTTTATGCGCCCGGCCACATGGCGTTGCCTCCGCCGCGCGATGCCCTCATAGTGCCTGCACACCTGCCCCAGGTCATTCGACCAGCGTTCAAATTCAACAAGTTCAGTCAATTTGATGCTCCTTTCCCCGACAGGCAGCTTGACTATTTCCCCCTAAATTCCCGGCTGCCAATTCCTAGCATAAAAGTACCTGTTGTGTGAAGGTTTGGTGCCATTGCGCGCGATTTTGAAACAGCGCGGCACCAATGATTTTGTTCGTGCCAAAGCCTGAAATATCGGATTGGCAACCGGGGGCACCCATAAAAGCCCCCCCGGCACAGTCTTGCCTTAGTAGGATATGACCTGAATGTCGGTATATTCTTCCAGTCCTTCCTGCGCGAACTCGGTGCCCTGGCCCGAGCACTTTACGCCACCAAAAGGCGCATCGGGCTGCAGGGCCAGATGTTTATTGACCCACACGGAACCGGTTTCCATCTGCATGGCAATCTCGCGTGCTTTTTCGATATCTCTGGACCATACGGACCCCCCCAGTCCCCATTGTGAATCATTGGCTTTTTCAATGACATCATCAATATTGTTGTATTTGATGATGGGCAGGGCAGGGCCGAACTGCTCCTCATAAACCAGCGGGTCGGTGTCTTCCATGTCCGCAATGATGGTTGGCGGATAAAAAAGCCCCTCGCCAGGCTCCCCCCCCAGAAGAACACGCCCCTTGGTTTTTGCGTCCGCAACCAGCCGGCATACCTTGTCAAACTGCATCTGATTTTGCATGGGGCCAAGAATGGAATCTTCATCCAGACCATTGCCCACAACCATGGTTTTGGTAAAATTCACCAGTTCCTCGCATACATCTTCATAGACATCTTCATGCACATAAAGCCGCTTGATGGCAGCGCATGTTTGCCCGTTATTGACGAATCCGCCCCAGAAAAGCCCCTCGGCGATTTCCTTTGCATTGACGTCGGGTAATACGATGCCGGCATCATTTCCCCCCATTTCAAGGGTCAGGCGCTTCATGGTGTCGGCAGAATTGACCATGACCTTTTTGCCCGTATCGGTTGAGCCGGTAAAGACGATCTTGCGGATATCCTTGTGAGCAGTCATTTTTGCGCCCAGGTTGACGTTCTTGTCGTCTCCGGTGATGCAATTCACCGCCCCCTCGGGCAATACTTCGTTGAGCAATGACACAAGTTTCAGCGTTGTCAAAGGCGTATAGGGAGATGGCTTGATGACCACCGTGTTGCCGGTTCGAATGGCAGGAATGATATGCCAGATGGCAATCAAAATGGGGAAGTTCCAAGGCGTGATGGAGCCGATTACCCCCAATGGCTTGCGGTGCAGTTCAACGGTGCCCTCGTTGTTTTTCTGAATGGTTTTCATCGGCAGGGACAGGGTGCTGGTATGGCCGGCCCAAATGCCGGCGGCCCCCAGCTCCCAGCGGGAGCCCAGGCCGTTCAAGGGTTTTCCCTGTTCCCGGGTCAGCAACTCGGCCAGCTCTTCGGCATTATCGTCAACTTTCTTCGCCATCGCCTCGCAAAGCTTTTGCAGCTCTTCGTCGGGCAGTTTGGACAGCTTTTTATATGCCGCGTCAGCCGCTGCAACCGCTTCGTTCAGGTGCTCCTCGGTTGCGTTGGGCGCTCGGCCAACCAATTCACCCGTTGCCGGGTTTGACACTTCAAATGTGTCATCGGTTGATACCGCTTTGCCGTTAATGGTCATGGTGTACATTTGTTTTCCTCCCAGAAACATTTCCCCGCCCGTGAAGTTTGTTCATTGGCCAAAGGGATATGATGCGGCGGTTGTTCGCTCTTAAACACCCGCGCTGGAAGCGATGATAAATTGTAGCCTGCACTTAATCTTGGGATTTTGCGTCAAACCACTGCGCTTTTTGCGCCAAAATGAGCCGTCGCGGGGCGGATTTGCAAAACCAAATGCGGGCAGCGCATGCCTTGCCTGTCGTGCAAGGGCGGAGCTTTTCAATAAGGGCAAGGGGCGTATCGAGGGGCGTATCGGGGGGGCGTATCGAGGGCTACCTTGGTGGCATGCGAATGGCGCCATCCAGCCGGATGACTTCGCCGTTCAGCATGGCATTTTCACAGATATGTGTCACCAGCGCACCAAATTCCGATGGTTCCCCAAGCCGGTTTGGAAAAGGAATTTGCGCTGCCAAGGCATCCTGAACCTCCAGGGGAAAACTCTCGACCATGGGGGTTTTGAATATGCCCGGCGCGATGGCCATGACGCGAATTCCGTGCGAAGCCAGATCGCGCGCCATGGGCAATGTCATGCCCACAATGCCCCCCTTTGAGGCGGCGTAGGCAATTTGCCCGATCTGTCCCTCATAAGCGGCAACGGATGCGGTGTTGATAATCACGCCGCGTTCCCCGGTTGAGAGCGGTTCGGTTCCCCACATGCCAAGCGCGGCCTGAGAGGAGGTGTTGAACGAGCCGATTAGATTTATACTGATAG
>WFOP01000197.1 GCA_015487985.1 Hyphomicrobiales bacterium | reverse complement strand
GAAGAAAAGACGGGAGTGATCACACTCTAGCGCGGCCCAAAACGGCCAGCATGTCGACGATCCATCTCCCGCCGCTGATAGCGAGAAGGCCTCTCGCTGCCAGCGGTTCTTTATGCCATAAAGAACCAGAGAGATCATAAGACAAGCATGTTGTATTCAATCGTATTCACGCGACATGCTTTTGGCAGAGATGCTTTAGAAAAACGGAGGCCCATGACAGATGGAGCGGGTGAAGAGAATCGAACTCTCGTCGTCAGCTTGGGAAGCTGCTGCTCTACCATTGAGCTACACCCGCATAAATAAACTGACTACCGCGTGACTTAATTCTGCGCAAGCGGGAAACGCACATGGCAGGCTCAAGGTCTGCCTGATATGAAAATTGCCTTTTGATCCGATTTATATTTCATCATGACAAAGGGGTTTCAAAAGCATTTGGTTTCAGTTTCAACGCAAAATGTTGAGCTTTACCGTTAGGTGCCGCCATTGAGCGTTGGGTGACAGGAAATATTATCTTGTGCGCGTTTTCTTGTGCGTGTTTTCCGCCGCAATACCCAAGAATATTCTAGTTTTCCAGCGAACGGCACGCGGAAATAAAGGGGTTAATTTGTGCAGCCGAACCCGCCAGAGAAAACAGCGCACGCACCTCCTTGTTGATGGATATATCAAGAATATTTCCACCTGAAAGCTGCTCATAAAATGGATGATATGAAGATGTGTATAAAGTGGGAACCAACCCACCCCCTTCATACGGCCAGGTTTCCAGGTCAATTGCATGCGTACTGGATAGGCTGTCATCAATTTTATAGGTCAGTTGCACTTGCTCCCCCTCCTCCATAAATTCCGGGAACATCAGAATTTGAGCCTTGATCTGCTTTGTTGCGGGGAGACAGGCCGCAAACAGGATCAAATCGTCAGTTTGTGGAACTGATAGCATAAGCGTTGGTAATTCAGTGCTCTCAAAATACCATTTATATCTTTCCTGCACCACCAAATCATCGACAGTTCCCGCATCTTCTTGTGCATCGTGATATTCCAGATCTTCAAGATTCCTTCCCGGAATAACAGAAAAAACCGTAGTTCCATGGCAGTGATTGGCGGTCAGCTTTCCTTCTTCCCCATTCGCAAAAACAACCTGATAGTCATTGGTACAGGAATAACCCGATTCATTGCCTTCAATCGTGGTTTCAATTACGCTGGGAAATACTGAAGTAAATTCAACATCCTGACCATTCACCCGCAACCCTGCGATCCGCGCAGGTGCAAATAATATGACATTATCCTTTTCGAAGGTAAGCGCGGGCGAAGCTGTTTGTTCCTGTGCCCCAACACCTGAAATAAAAATGGCGACGGCAAAAAGAGCCATGACGACAAAAGCTGTAAGCGACGATTTACGCCTGACAAACATCATTTTTGTTCCTGAATTTCCCGGCGTGTTCCCAAATCTGTCATTCAGGAACACACCGGTTTACACTATGGTCAAAAGGCTTCAGAACTTCAGATACGAAGCCAGAAGGTCCAAACCTTTACAGTGCGACGCCCGCACTTTTCAGCTCCGGCATCAAAAAGGGATACCCCATCGCCAAAAACATTGAAAAGAATTGTGCCGAGCCTTCCTCAGAACTATAACTTTCTTTGTTGTAAAAGTTTTTCAAAGGGTCAGCCATAACAAAATTGCAATTCACAGGAACCACCTGATAGCGTACCGCATAAGCCACCCCGCCGTGCTTTTCACTGAGCATTAAAGTATTCAACGGTCCTTTACCCAAATCGTTCAATGAAAAAACGATTTCCCCCAAATGGTCATCCCTAGAGGTTGTATCAAAATCCCAGAACTGAATGGCAACACTGTCATCGTTAACCAGACCAAGAACATAGGGGACCAGACCAAAAAGACCCGGCATCTTTATGGTTGTACCCTTGCGTGCAAGGTCAGAATCTTCACCGGGTGAGGGCCAAAAAGAGGCATCGTTCCCGGCTTCCGTTGACAATGAAATATAAAGATCATCGGGGTCATCGCGCGAATCATCGATTGCCGAAACCAGACCGGGCAGGCCGGCAACTGCTGCCGAAAACGCCTTCAAAGACCCCCCCGAAGCACTTACAATTGCCCCGAGAGCGCCAGCTTTTCCGCCCATCCCGGCCAATGCCTCTCCGGTTTTCTGATTGCCCTCGCCTTGAGCCATCGCCCAGCCCGAAGCGATATCCACAAAGGCATTATTCACATCATTATCTGTGCCTGAACTGGGCTTTATCGTATGCAGCTCCATCAAATCGACAACGCCGCACTGTTGTTGAGCTTGAGCGGCAACTGTGGACATGACAAACAAAGATACTGATGCCAGTGAAATTATTCCAGTTTTAATATTCATTATTTTACTCCGTAAATGATCCTTGAGTGCCCACCGCAATTCATGGCCCCGAAAACGGGTTCAAATGAATTCGCGGCAAAAATATTGAATTCAGGAAGCGGCACATCACCCAATTTAGGTATACAGACTGATTTTGTTGATTTAGTTTGATTTATTCAGATGAAAACTCGGATTTTTCGGGGGGAGGGAGGTAACCTGAAATGGATAAGCATATCGATCGACTGAATATGATTAAACATTTGTATCAGGTTGCGATTGATCCGATGGCCTATGAGGATCTCGTCGATGAGTGGGCAAAAGTCATTCACAGTGCCATGGTCGCTGGAGAAGAAGATTTATACGACGTTGAATTGGCCGAACATATTGTTCGGGCCGGCGAAATTTTTAATCGTCTGGACAAAACACACGGTGCGCCGATGGTTATGCCATTGGCAAAAGCAATCGAACTGGACCCGAATCCGGCAATTCTACTTGACAAAAATGGTTACATAGTTGGTGCCAACACACTGGCGGGTGAGTTGCTTGGTGCGCGCTCAGGCCAGCCTTTATCAGTGCTGTTCTCCAAGCAGGGGCACCCTCCGGCAAAATTTCAGGATCTGCTTGAAAAACTTACAGCAAAAGAATCTGGAGTTGCAGGTTTTTTGCAACTCGATTCCACAAATGACCATAAAGCTCTATTGTTGGTATTATCCCATGTGACCTGTGTTGAAGATACTCGAATAGTTGGCATTTTAACGAATCTGGCGCCGATTTGGAGCGCGAGAACCACCGAAGCTGTGCAGGAACACTTCGATCTCACATCAGCGGAAACTGATATCGTTCAAAAATTGGTTAATGGAAAAAATGTCAACCAGATTTCCCATGATCGGGGTACGTCTGTCCATACAATCAGAACCCAGATCAAGTCAGTTCTGGCGAAAACGGACATGGTTACCCAACTGGAACTGGTTCGCCATATCAGTTTTTTGCAGCGTTTTGAAAGACCCGGCGCTCAATATTTCCCCGCCTCGGCCTGTAATCACAAGACAGAATTCGGCGCAACACACCATTCCTTGACTCTAAAATCGGGAAGATCGCTTGAATATATGCTGGTTGGCCCCCCAAAGGGCAAGCCGGCCCTGTTTTTACATGGCATGCTGGACGGAACCGTTTTTGCCCGGGAATTCATTGATCAGCTTTTTGAAAGGAATATCCTCCTGATTGCGCCCTCCAGACCGGGGCATGGCAATTCAGATCCATATTTGGACAATAGCAGGGTAACATCCCTGTTCCCTGATATTATTGCGCAGCTTCTTGATTCCCTGAATATTGAGAAACTTCCCGTTTTCTCCAACATGGCAGGGTTTTACTATGGCGTGCTTTTTGCCGGCACACATGCTGCGCGCGTAAGCGCTATTTTGGGTATTGCCTGCGTGCTTCCCATCACATCGCGTGAACAGCTTTCCCAAATGAGTCCCAGCCACCGACTTGTTTCCAGCACAGCAAACAATTCTCCCGGCCTATTGACACTGTTTATAAAGGCGGGAATCGCCACGGTCCGCAGCGGGAACGAAAACTTAATTACAAATCTGGCCTATAAATTCTCCAGAAGCGATTTTGAGCTGTCCAAACAACCTGAAACCAGAGCAATACTTCATCGCCGATATCACTTTCTTTCCAAACAGGGGCATTCGGCATTTTCCGTTGATGCAAAGCAAATCAGTTGCGACTGGAGGGGGCTGATAAACAGTGTGTCCTGCCCGATCACTTTGATCCATGGAACTGAGGACTTCGTCTTCAAAGTCAACGCCGTTAGAGAGATGGCGGGCAAGATTAAAAACTGCAAGTTGATTGAAATTGAAAATGCCGGTCAATTATTGCTTAACGCCCAACCAGACGTTGTGCTGGATCAACTGGATGAAGTTTTCAGTATGTCGGATTAAACACCCACTGGCTAATTTCCAGAGAACTCACCAGAGCAGGTCATTCAACGGAACCAAAAATCCGTTTTGAGGCACAGCGCGAAATCAAACATCAATGAAAGGCGGCAGGCAGCCTTCACGCCCGCCTGACCACAGGTTCAACTTCGTTCATGCTTTCTTGCTCAACCGGCGTAGTTTGTGGAGGTTTGGCAAAAGCTGGGGCTGGCTTTTTCCCAGGCTTGTCGGTGGCCCGGCGATCAAAATTGTGCTTGGGAACCTCTTTGGCCTTTTTGCGTGCCGCCAATTCTTCAGGGGTTGCAGAAATTTTGAACACATCAACGATACCGTCCAGCTCAACCACCTGACTGTCGGTCTGCTCGATCGCTGCATTGGTTTCTTCCACAAGTGCAGCATTGTGTTGTGTCATTTCATCCATCTGACGAACCGCCACGTTAACCTCATCAATTGAGGAAGCCTGTTCGCGGGACTTGCCGGCAATATTCTGCATGACAACGGAATTTTCCTGAATGACCTCGATCATACTGGTGAGCTTTTCAGCCGCCTCGGTAACAAAAACCGAGCCTTTTCCCACCTCGTTTGCACTTTGTTCAATCAGGGTTTTAACCTCACCGGAAGCCTCTGCTGCCGACTGGGCCAAACGCCTGACTTCAACGGCCACCACCGCAAACCCCTTACCTGCTTCACCGGCCCGCGCCGCCTCCACCGATGCGTTGAGCGCCAGAAGATTTGTCTGAAAGGCGATGTCGTCAATCATCCCGATAACATTGGAAATTTTTGCGGATGACGAAGTGATATGCTCCATGGCTTCCGTGGCTTTTTTAACAACCTGACCGGTTTGTTCGGCGGTCTTTGCCAGGGCAAGAGACTTCGCGCTTGCTTCATCCGCCTGTTGTGCACTTTGCATCACGGTTGTTGAAAGCTGTTCAACCGAAGCGGAAGTTTCCTCCACCGTGGCGGCCTGTTTGGTGGTGCGCTCGCTCAAATCGTTGGCGCCTTCCAAAATCTCTCCGGTTGCGGTTTTCAATGCGCCCGACGTGGTGCGCAACTGTCCGATGACTTCGGCTAATTTGTCCGCCACCGCATTTGTATCATTCTTCAATGTGTTAAAAGCGCCCTGATAATTGCCTTCAACCCGGTAGCTCAAATCCGTTTTGGCAAGCGCTCCAAGCACTTCCCCGGTTTCGCTCAAACCCCGATTCACAACCCCCACCAGATCATTCACCAGCTTGCCAATTGCCGAAAACTCATCTTCGGCCCGTTGCATATGCATTCTCTTGGTGAAATCGCCGGCGATTGCGGCCTTGATGGTTCCACTGATTTCATTGCTGAGGGCATTGATTATGTCTGTTCTGGCAGAATCGGCCACAGCCATTGCATCAATGGCCATGTTGATTTTTTCAACCGAATGGGAAAACATCCCGGCCATGCCTTCAGGGCGGATTTTGCGATAAAACTTGCCTTCCGATGCCGCGGTAAGAGCCAAAGAGGCTTCGCGCACAAAGGCGTCATTTATATCAATCATGGAGTTGATCTGATTGATGGTTTTTTTAACGTCGCCCTTTGCACCCGGCATAATTATACGCTGGTCAAAATCACCCTGATGCACGGCTTTGCACACTTCGCCGGCTTTTCTGACGAAATTTTTGGCGGCAAAAGCATTCCACAAAACCAGAAGAATTGCCATAACCTGAACGGCGGCGGCGATCATTATCATATCCATGGCAGCGCCGGTATAGGCCAGCCACAAGGTGCCCGCTGCGGCACCTGCTGCAATAAGAGAAAAAAGCACGATTTTAGAGAGAGAGGATAAATTCATCATAATCGACGCCTTTTTCTTTCAATATTTCCTGGAGTTTTGCATAGCCTGCCTTTTGCCCCGCCTTGCGGTTGGAATGGCTTTTTTCTTCCCTGAGCAAAATGTCATAAAGAGCAGAAATTTTCTCAATGGCCTTTTGTGAGGGCGCGCGTCGATTGGAGTGATAGGATGTTATCTCCCCTTTCGCATTGCGACTTGGGGTAACGTGGGCAAAAACCCAATAATAGTCGTTGTCCTTCGTGACATTCACCACATAGGCAAATATTTCGCGCCCGCTCTGCAGACGCTCCCAGAGTAACTGGAACACACATCTGGGCATGTTTTCATGGCGGATCATGGAATGGGGTTTGTTCAGCACATCTTTCAAACGAAAATCTGAAATATCGCTGAACACATCATTGATATATGTAATGTGCCCCTTAAGATTAGTCTTGCTGACGATCAGCTCATTTTGAGCCAGTTTTCGTTCAGTCGTTGCAAATTCAAGCATACATGTCATCTCCCACCAATTGAGAGACGAACATAACGAAATACAGTTAACGCGCGGTTATCATAAGTAAATCAGCGTATATCGTCGATTACACACGCTAAACCTTCAGGCAGCAAAAGACTTTATTTGGATTATTCAATTGGCCGTCCGGGCCTGCATATTTGAAAAAACCGTAAATTTTGCCGGTTAATTCAAATATTTCTCAATCGGTTTTTCATGGTGTTCGCCGGCCAGCAATTGGCGGAACGAAGAAGCATTGGGGGTCATGAACACCCAGCGCAAAAAGGCGCCAATATCTGCCCCGATTGCCAGAAATGCCGGCACAAGAAACAATACCAGTGCCGTGGCCAGCCCCAGACCAAATATCATTGTCACCGCCATGGGAATTAAAAACTGGGCCTGCAGGCTTTTTTCGAACAGGAGCGGGATAAGCCCCCCGATTGTAGTCAAAGAAGTCAAAAGAACCGCCCGCAGACGATCTTTTGCCGCACCATTGGAGGCGGCGCGCAGGCTTTCGCCCATTTCAAGGCGCTCGTTCAGGCGCGAAATCAGCACGATGGAATCATTGACCAGAATTCCGGCAAGGCCAAGCAGGCCCATCAGCGAAATCATCGTCAGATCATAGCCAAGCCAATAGTGGCCCCAAATGGCCCCCACGATACCAAAAGGAATAATGAGCATAACAGCCAGCGGCGCGGCATAAGAAGCAAAGGTCCAGGCAATAATTATATACATGACCCCCAACGCAACAAACGCACCGATTTGCAGGTCGGCAAAAGCCTCGTTGGTTTCAGCGGCAGTACCGCCAAGCTTGTAAACAACACCAAATTGAGCGGTTAACTCTGGCAGATAGTCCGATTCCAGACGGGCTATGACATCAGCCCCCGTTACACTGTCGTCTTCCACATCGGCGCGCACGGTCACCGTTGATTTTCCCTCTTCGCGCAAAATTCTGGAAAAGCTGCGTCGCTCGTCAAACGTTACGACCGAGGTCAGGGGAACAAAGGCACCCTGGGCCGAGCGCACCCACAATTCACGCAAGGCGGAAGAGCCGGTTGATCTCAGGTGATGTTGCAGGCGCACCGTGATTTCTTCATCCGCCGTTGCCAGTGTTTCCACAACCCTGCCCTCAAACGCGTCTCTAATCTGCACCCCCAGCATTTCAAGGGTAAAACCCAGAGCAGTGCCATGGGGGGTCAGCTCCATCGTCAGTTCAGGGTCCCCGTATTGCAAGGTGTCCGATATTGACGTGACCCCGGCAAATCCACCAAGAATTGACTGCAATTTTTCTGAGGCCTGCTTGAGTATTTCTGTTTCAGCCCCTGAAAACTCCACCTCGATAGCCCGGCCGCCCGGGCCGGTTTGAGCTTCGCGCACCCCGATATTTTCCACGCCCGCAATGTTGGGCAGGCGATCACGCACGGCTTGCGTAATGGCAGAAGTGCGCACGGTGCGGGTTTCTGAAGGCGTAAGGTAGACATCAATGGACGCGCGATTATTGGCGCTGTCCAGGTCCGCATAAGTTGTGACAACCAGATTTTCATCATCAGGGGCCAATTCGGCTTCTGCCTCGTTAATTACCTCCTCCATCTGGCGAAAAATCACCGCCATCTGCCCATCAGGTGTGCCGGGTTGAAAAGAAGCATACACATTGAATTGTTCACCTTCGGCGGTGGGGAAAAACTCAAATCCCAGTTTTCCCGATGCCAGAAGTGCGCCGCCAAGCAGAGTAACCGCCAAGGCGATGGCGACCGTTGCATATCGCCAGCGATAGGACAGGGCCGAAATCACACCAAAAATATTTTCCCGAAAATAGGCAAATCCCCTGTCAAAACCTTCGCGAAATCGGCTTGGCGGTTTTCTTTGTGCCGGCAAAGAGTGGGAAAGATGTCCGGGCAAGATAAAAAAGCATTCGATGCCGGAGGCGATGAGAACCGCCACCACAACCAATGGCAGGGCGGCCATGATCTGACCCACCACATCCCCCACCAGAAGTATTGGCCCGAATGCGGCCATTGTGGTCAGACTGGCGGCGATCACGGGGATGGCCATGCGCCCGGCCCCGGTAATGGCGGCCTGCTGTCTTGAATCCCCCATTGCATAACGGGTGGCAACATGCTCCCCCACCACAATCGCATCATCAACAATGATGCCAAGGGTCATCAACAGGGCAAACATTGAAATCATGTTCAGGGACTGCCCGGTAAGGTACATGACCCCAAGAGTGGCCAGAATTGAAACCGGAATCCCCACCGCAACCCAGATCGCAATGCGCATTTCCAAAAATATGAAAAGAATGACCAGCACTAAAACCATGCCCGTCAAACCGTTTTTCACCAAAAGCGCCAGGCGGTCATTAACCAGTTCGGCCGGCGCATCAAACACCTGAATATTCAGGCTGGCGGGCAGTGTGGGGCGAACTTTTTCCACATAGGCCATGATTTTATTAAAGGACTCCACCGTATCAGATGTAACGGCGCGGGCAACGGAAAGAGAAATTGCCGGCTCTCCCCGCATAAATCCCAGCGAGGTATCCCTATCAAATGTATCTGAAATTGTTGCAACATCGCCAAATGTCAGATTCTCGCCGCTGGCAAGACTTTTAATGCTGGTTTGGGCAATCTGGGCAACGCTCAGCTCCTTGGCAACGGCTCTGATTTGCGCCTGCAATGCGCCATCAAGAGACCCCGAGGGGCGATCAAACAGACCGGGGCGAAGCGCACGCGACAGATCATCAAGGGTCAGGTCAAACTGGCGCAGTTTTGCATCATCGACGGTGATCGTGATTTCGCGCTCGCGATATCCCTCAAAGCTCACCTTGTCCAAACCGACGTCCAAAAGACCATCGCGAATTTCGCGGGCAAACCGGCGCAGGGTCTGTTCGGGAAACGGGCCGGAAATACCAATGGAGGCAACGGGATCAAAAAATTTGAGCTGCGTCACCTCCGGGGTTTCAGCGCTGGTGGGCAGGTTTTGCACCGCATCCACCGCCGCCTTGACGCTATCCTCTGCCGCCTGCATATCGGTATTGCGGACAAAGGAGAGCATAATCGAGCCACTGCCTTCGCGGGCAGTGGAGGACATTTGTGTCACCCCGTCCAGAAATCGCACTGAAGGCTCGATCACCTGAAGAATGTTTTTTTCAATATCCTGAGCGCTGGCCCCGGTCCAGACAACAGAAACCACAACCTGACGAATATCCAAAGTCGGAAAAAGCTGCTTTTGCAACTTAGTGGCACCCCAAAGGCCAAACATAACCAGCAACAGCATCAGCAGGTTTGCCGCATTGCGATGCTGCACAAACGCGGCCAGAACGCCTTTGATGCGTTTTTTGGCAACGGGATGTTTTTCAGCCTCCATTGTCATGGCCTCTAACCCGCTGGCCTGGTGCCGTGAACGCCTGAAGGCTGCTCAATGTCTTCACCTGTCGGCTCTTCCCCCTCAATGCTAACCAGAACCCCCTCGCCCGCCTGAGCCAGCCGGGTGGTAATTATCCGATCACCGGGAGAAACCGGGGCCTGAACGATAACATTTTCACCATCTCTGGCGAGAATTTGCGCCGGGACACTTTTCATGCGTTTATTCTCCACCACATAAAAATTCCCATCCGCATAAAGCGCCGTCTCTGGAATTCTTAGCGCATCTTCATAGGAAATCCCGGGCAGGTTCACTGAGACAAAAGTACCCGGCCAAATGGTGGCATCGGGAGAACTTTGCAGGGTTGCAAATATTTCGATGCCGCCAAGGGTGGCGTTTACCTGCGCGCCAATGCGGCTAATGGCCCCCTTGAGCACAATGGGGGTGGGTTGGATTTCCCACACTACTTCAACTTCCCGCCCGATCAGGCCGCTAGCGAGCAATTGCCCATATTGCAATTCAGACAGGGTAAAGCGGACCTCCAGCGCATCTGCCTGATATACGCTGGCCACCGCTTCGCCTTGAGAAAAAGTGGCGCCGGGCACAACATTGGAAGAAATGACCACGGCATCATAGGGCGTAGAAATGGTGGTTTCCGCCAGGGCGCGGGTGGCCCGTTCAACGTTTCGGGCAGCGGTTTCAATTGCCGTCGTACGGCGGCTGATCATTGCCTCCTGCAGCACAATGTTGCTTTGGGCCTGACGTAAAGACTGATCACGCTGGGAAACGATCAACTCGCGGGCCTCCAGTTGTTGGGAGGTGAGGGAGCCAGCATCAAAGAGGGCTTTGGCGCGGGTGAGGTCGGTTTGGGCCAATTCAAGCGAATTTTGCGCATAATCGACATTTAGCTGCTGAATGCGCAACTGCTCCTCAGCTTCAGCCAGTGCGGAACGCGCATCCTCAAGGGCTGTTTTGGCATCAGACAATGAAAGTTCATAATCAAAAGGGTCCACCTTCACCAAAACCTGCCCCGCCTGCAACAGACCCCCGGCCCGCAAATTTGGCGCAACATAAATAACGTCGCCCGCAGCGGGCGCGCGGATATTGAGGGTTTGGGCAGCGCCTATTTCACCATAGGCTGAAATGTTGGGGGTGTGGGTTGTCAGTTCAGCGTCCACAACTGATACCGTAAAACTGCGCTCAAACGCTTTTCGCTCCACGGGTTCGGGGCGACTTTCAATCATCCCCCGTGCCACAAGGGCTGCACCCGCAACAATCAAAACCGCCACAATTATGCGAAAAAAAACGCTGAAAAAACCAAAGTTGGATTTTTTCGCAGGAGGAGATGCCTCCCATGACATCTGGGCAGGGGCACCCGCTTTATTGCCGGAGTTACCGGAGGCAAGCGGTTTTTTTGTCGGGGAACCCGCTGGTATTTTGGTCTTTTGCGCCGACATGAATGC
>WFOP01000196.1 GCA_015487985.1 Hyphomicrobiales bacterium | reverse complement strand
CGTTGCCAGCTTATCAAGATAAATTTCGCTGGTGGTGCCGGTCCAAAGCCATTGAACCAGGCCAATGGCCTGACGAAAGGCAATTGACACGAGGGCACCGGCAATGCCCGCCAGCAGCGCCATGGCCCACAGTTTTGGTTTTTGAAGGCCCAAAAAACTGTCAATATTGGGTTTGACCCAATTGTAAACAACCTGAAATGGTTTGCCTTGGCCCGCTTCCATAAATCCTCCAGGCAGTGCCCGCTTCGTCGAACCGGCTCTAAAACCTGCCTTAATACAAATTGTTAGGGCGTAGTTGAAAAATGAGCAAGTGAGTCGGTGCAAAATTCTGGGATGACGTTGGGCAAAAAATGCTTAAAATCAAATATATTCTGCGGGAAAAATTTGGATTCGTAAAAGCGTGCTGAACAGACTTTACATTGTCGTTGGTATTCTGGCGATTTTAGTTCTCGGCGCGGGTTTTATTGTGCCTCGCTTAATGAACTGGAATGACTACCGATCGCGACTTGAGGCACTGGCGGAGGCCAACCTTGGCACGGACGTTATTATTGGGGGACAAATAGAATTTACCTTGTTGCCGCAACCCAGAATTCGCTTTGGAAAAACTTTTGTGGGATCGGCATTTTCTCCCATGCTGGAAATCGGCTCCATTGAGGCGGAATTTTCCCTGATGGATTTTTTGCGAGACCGGTTTGTTATTACCAAACTTGTGTTGCAGTCCCCCAAAATAAATCTGGTTGTCAGCAAGTCGGGTCAGTTTGAGTTTCCATTTGAGTTCCCCGCGATATTCAGCGCCGGGAATATTTCAGTTGCAGAGGCGCAAATTGTTGATGGGTCGGTCGAGTTGTTCGATGAGAGGCTTAACCGGTATTGGGTCTATGAAAAATTTAACGGGGAACTGAGCGCCTCGGGACTGCGTGGGCCGTTCGGTCTGAAGGGAACCGGAGAATATCTGGATAATCCTTATTCAATTCGGGTCAATCTGTCTGCTCTGAACGCCCGAAACCAGTCCCAGTCTTCCGTGTTCTTGCGCCCCGTTTCAGGGCAGTATTCACTGGCTGGTGAAGGGGTGATGACTTTTGGCGAAGTGCCTTTGTTTGCGGGCAAGGCTGTGTTGCGAAGTTCGCCGATTTATGCCGCGCCTGAAGATATTGCGCGCGGCGACCTGGTGGTGTCCAGTGAGGTGGAGGTGTCCACAGAAAAGCTGTTGTTTTCCGCCTTTGAAATTCAACCGGATGAAAATCTGGCAGGAAGTCGGCTAAGTGGGGCCGCGATTGTAAACCTTGGAAGCAACGCGAGTTTTAATGCGGTGGTGTCGGGGGGAGTGGTTGGTTTTGCGCAGAAGGACATCACAGAGGAAAATCCGGCCACTTCATCTGCTTTTCTGGGTTTTTTGGCTCAGCTTCCCGCCCCCTATATGCCGAAAATTCCCGGACGTATCGGTCTGGATATTGCCGAGTTGAATGTGCATGATATTGCTTTGCGTGATGTGCGCCTTGATGCAACCAGTGACGGGCTGAGGTGGAACGTTGAAAAATTTCAGGCCGATTTCACCGGTAATAGCCGGGTGAATTTCAGCGGTGAGGTTGCCGAGCGGGACGGGAATTTGCGCATTGGCGGGGCGTTGGGGGTACAAAGTGGCCGACTTGCGACTTTGGCCCGGTTATGGCGGGAAGTGGATGCAACCAGTGCGTTGCATAATCGGGCCGGGCGTATTGCGGCGGATGTGAATTTGAGCGATGCCGTGTTCTCCCTTGAGAACGGAACGCTGGAAATTGATAATATCACGCACGGGTTTGACGGGCAGCTTCTTCTTTCTGATGAGCGCACACTTAATGCAACAGTTCGACTCGCCCCCATGAATGAGAAACAGAGTGAGCGACTGGTTTCCCTTCTGCCTGAGCTTTCCCTTGATTCCTCTTTTGCAAAAATGTTTCCGCAAGGGAAGTTCGAGTTGAGGGCAGAACAGGGATTTCTTTTGGGCATGCAGGGCAATTCATTGGCCCTTAATGCAAGCTGGAACAGTTCCGGGATAAATATCGAGCGCTTGAGTGCATCTGATTTGGGGGGCGCGCAATTCTTCGTCACCGGAGATTTAATAGATAAAAATGGGGCGGCACAACTCACTCTGGGGGGGCGGTTGACTCTTGGGGTTGAGGCGGAAAACGGTGTTTTAGCCCGGCTTTCGGAGCGATTTGGCTGGGATGTGCGGGTGGGGCAGGCGGTTGCGCAGTCACTGCCGGTGGATGTGCAATTTGACCTTGGTCCGGTGGATGACAATCAAAATCAGTTGCTTTCTGCACAAGGGCGGGCCGGGGCTGCGAACCTGTTATTTTCTCTTGCATTTGAGAATATGCTGGCTGCTGAACGAACGGATTTCATTGATTTTTCTACCTCTCTGATTGCGCCTGATATTGAAGCTCTGGCCCAACAGACCGGACTTGGCGGGCGTGCCTATTTTGAGCCGGGTAAAGAGGTGGAACTGCAATTGCTGGCAAACGGATTTTTGTCGGGTCAGTTGCAGACAAATATCATGGCACACACGGGAGGAGAGCATGTGGGCTATGAGGGGACGGCGGATTTTAGCAACCCTGAACTGGTGAGCGGTCAGGGGAAAATGAGCTTTCAGGTCGCCGATTTCAGTGCATTTGCAGAATTTTCCGGGGTTAAGCCGTTTTTTCTCCCCGGTGGTCGCGGGAGTGCCGATTTTGAATTTGATACCAGCGGAAGTTACAAAATTGAGAACCTGAGTTTTGCCGGCAAAGGGCAGGATGAGCCGGTAACGGGAAACCTGCGTTTGACAAAAAGTGATGAAGAGGTGGCGCTCGGGGGACAGTTGAACATCGGGGTTCTGGATATTTCTGATCTTGTTTCAACAGTTTTGGGGCCGGCTGCGCTCATTGGGGGGGAGGGATATTGGCCTGAAGGCCCGTTGGATATCGGGCGCCGAAGCGAAAAGTCGCGCGGGCGTATCG
>WFOP01000195.1 GCA_015487985.1 Hyphomicrobiales bacterium | reverse complement strand
GTTCAGGCCTATTCGGTGGCGACAAATGATGAACGTGGTGATATTATTGCATCTTCGTCCGAAACGCATATGGCGCTTAATAACAAAAGCTTTTTTGTAGTGGATGAAAAGGTTGGCACGAATGATGGGCAGGCCTTGTTTGGCGGCACGAACTATTATTCACGCCGGGGAGATTTTCAGGTTGATGCGGACGGCTATATGGTCAATGGTGCGGGCTATTTTCTAAAAGGTCTGCCCATTGACAGCACGACCGGGAATATTTCGGGTTCGGTTCCTGAGGTCATCAAAATCGACAATTCGTTTTTGCCGGCAAAACAAACGACAACCATCGACTATAAGTTGAACCTGCCTCAGGTTCCTCAGACCCCTAGCTATGATGAGGCCGTTGCAAATTCGGATTTGCTCAATGTTGCCTCCTATGCCGCAGACCCAACCACTGCGGGGACCGGTGTTATCAGCGCAACGGATTCGGATACGTTTTTGTCGCAATCCATTTCTGGGGGCGCGATAACGGTTTATTCCGCCAGCGGGGCGCCGGTCAATGTTCAGATGCGCTGGGCAAAAGTCGAAAATCCGGTCACTGGCACAGCAGACAGGTGGAACATGTTTTATCTAACTGACAGCACGGCAACCGGTGCGGCCACCAAGTGGCAGAATTCGGGGCAGCAATATTCTTTTGCGGCGGATGGTTCGCTTTCCCCGGCAGTGAATGTTGCAACAATGAATGCGGTTAGCGTCAACGGGGTTTCTCTGGGGAATCTGGATTTGCAGCATCAGTCCGGCGGTGTGACGCAGTTTGACGATGCAAACGGCACGGCGCAGGTGACACAATTGGCTCAGGACGGCTTTGCCGCCGGTGAATTCGTGTCGGTGACCATCAATAATAATGGTCGAATTGTCGCCACCTATTCCAACGGGGAATCCGTGGAACGTGCGCAGATCGTTACCGCTGACTTTAATGCTTCCAATCAGTTGAAAAAGCTGGATGGCGGTACCTATGCCGCCACATCTGAAAGTGGCGAAGCCATTTTTGATAATGATGGCGGGGGTATTCAGGGGGCGTCCCTTGAGGCCTCAAATACCGATATTTCCGAGGAATTTACGCGCTTGATTGTTACGCAGCAGGCCTATGCCGCCGGGACAAGAATTGTGACGACATCTGATGAAATGTTGCAGGAAGCGCTGAATATGGTGCGCTAGTCGTCAGCTCTCGAGGGCGCACTTTGGCGCGCCTGACTGATCTGTCGCCAATAAAGTTGAAAGGGTTATGAAATGAGCCTGACCGGGTCATTATCAAACGCGTTGTCTGGCATGGATGTTACCCAGCGCGGGCTGGAAATTCTGGCGCGCAACGTGTCCAATGCGGGCACTCCAGGCTATCATGCCCAACGCCAAACCCTGGTGGAGAGAAGCGGCGATGTTTCCAGTTCGGTGCGCTCTGCGGGCATTGCGCGGGCGTTTGATGAATCCCTGCAACGTCATTATGGCAATCAGATTTCAAGTTCGGGCTATGCCCAGGTGCGGGCGGAGTTTCTGGTGCAACTGGAAAGTTTTCTGGGCAAACCGGGTGATGCCAGTTCACTTGATACCATGTATGCCAATTTTGAATCGGCAATTCAGTCCATGGCAACAAGCCCGGATGATTATTCAACCAGGTCTGCGGCTCTGACCGCAGCGGGGGCGCTTGTCGACCGCCTGAATAGCTTGAGTGCCAATATTCAGGACTTGCGGCGTGATACAGAGTCTCAAATGCAAAGTCTGGTTGGCGGGCTAAACGGGGATTTGACCAACCTGAGGGCCGTGAACAACCGACTGGCGGAGTTCTCCTATGATGATGGTGCAAGAAGTGCACTGTTGGATGAGCGGGACAGGCTGGTGGCTTCTATTTCTGAAGTGATTGATATCAATGCCACTTATCGCGATGATGACAGTGTTCGCCTGCTCACGCGATCGGGGGTGGGGATTTTGGATAATCAACAGTCCGTCTTTTCCTTTACCGATGGGGGCGTGCTTTCGGCGAATTCTCAATATTCCAGTATTCCAAGTGAAAACGGGGTGGGAACGCTGTCTTTGCGCACCTCGGCCGGACTGCCTCTGGATTTGGTGGGGCAGGGGGTTTTGCAATCGGGGCGTCTTGGGGCACTGATTGAATTGCGCGATGATTCTCTGGTGCAGGCGCAAAGCCAGCTCGATGACATTGCCGCCAGTCTTGCCCAGGCTCTTTCCAGCGTTGAGGTTGCTTCAACTGCGGTTACGTCGGGGCCACAGGCCGGGTTTGATATTGATGTGGGGGCGCTGCAGCCGGGTAACAGTTTTTTGCTCAATTATACCGAAGGGGGGACCCCTTATAGCGTTCAGGTAATGCGTGTGGATGATGCCAGCCTGTTACCAATGGACAGTGTTGGCCCGGACGGTGTGCGCACCATCGGGCTTGATTTTTCCGGTGGTATTGGGGCCGTGGCGACCTCTTTGAACGCAACTTTGGGAACCGCGATCAATGTCTCCAATCCCTCGGGCACGGTATTGCGGGTTTTGGATGACGGTTTGGCGGCCACCAGCGATATCGACGCCTTGAGTGCCAGTTTCACTGCAACCAACCTGCAAAATGGCGACCTGGCTTTGCCCCTGTTTGTGGACACAGCAGATTCCGCCTTCACAAATTCCCTTGATGGCATTGCGCAAAGAACCGGGTTTGCTGGGCGAATTTCAATCAATTCCGCCGTTGAACAGGATAATTCCCTATTGGTCAAGTTTGATGTCAACTCCTCCATGGGTGATGCGGCTCGGGCGAACCATATCTGGGATTCACTTTCCAACAGTCAGTTTGAGGGGAATGTGACCTCCACCAAATCCATGGGGCGAAGCCAATTGTCGGGCAACGTGTCCGCTCTTGTTTCCCAGATGCTGTCCTTTCAGGGGGCATCCATTGAAAAAACCCAGTCGGTCCAGCAAACGCAATCCCTTTCGATGGAAGCGTTATCAACGCGAATGGATGAAAAATACGGGGTGGACGTGGATAAGGAAATGGCTTTGCTGATGGAGTTGCAAACGGCCTATGCCGCCAATGCCAGGGTAATGTCCACGGTGCAGGAATTGCTTGATACACTGATGCGAATTTAGGGGGGGATGAAAAATGATCGTAAATAAAACAATGTTTTCAACCAGTTCCGCCTATTACAATATTGAGCGGATGCGTCAGACATTTGATGACTTGCAGACGCAGCTTGCCACCGGGAAAAAGGCGCAAACCCTCTCGGACATGGGGGGAACCCGTTCCACAAACATAGATTTGCGTCACCAGTTATCGCGGGTTAATTCCTTTCAAGATAATATAACCATGGTGGGAACACGGCTGGATGTTGTTGATGTGGTTTTGCAGCGACTGGATACGGTGGAAAGCGAAGTGCGCAGTTTTGCCGCCTCCGATGCGGCGGGTGAAAACCAGATAAATCTGACCACGGCTCAAAGTTTTGCGCGCTCGCATATGGATGAGCTGGTCAATCTGATGAACACCAATGTTGCGGGTCGTCATATGTTCGCGGGCAGCAATACCGAGCAACCACCGGTTAAAAGCATGGATATTCTGCTGAACGGGGAAGGGGGCCGGGATGGTTTTAGAACCGTGGTTTCCGAGCGCAAGGCAGCGGATGCCGGTGCGGCGGGCCTGGGGCGTCTTGCCCTGTCGCAAAACACCAACGTGGTTAATATCGCCGAGGATGGCACCCACCCGTTCGGGTTTAAGCTAAGTGGGGCTTCCACCGATTCTCTCGGGGTGAATGCGGGCACGGTCGCAGGGGCGCC
>WFOP01000194.1 GCA_015487985.1 Hyphomicrobiales bacterium | reverse complement strand
CCATCAGTATAGACCACGGTTCCCCTGGTGCGGTCGCATTTGCCGTTGGTATCGCCAAACAATTCAATGACCAGTGTGCCCCCGCCACGATTGATAATATCCTCGGCCTTTGAGGCGTGTCGGTGCATGGGGGAATATTGATTCTGACGGCTGACCATGGCTTTTTCGGCGTAAAGCATGCCGCTCCCCTTGGCCAGATCAGCGGCGTTGCCGTTGCGCACGGTGAACAAAAACAATCCCTGTTCATCAAAGTTCCCGAGGCCAAAATCTGTGATGTCCCAGCCAAGACCGGCGTCGATTATGGCCTGGGCGCGTGATTTATTGGCCTTGAACTCTGCCGGTGTCCAATAGGCAAAGGGGGGCAGAACATAGCCAAAGGAGCGGATGAATTCGTCGCTTTGGCGCAAAATCTGATTGATGCGGGAGCGGGTGATTGAGGGGGCGGCCATTACTCGGACCCGTTTGCCAGCGCGTGCAAAATCCGCACCCATGAGCGAATGCCCTTGTGATAGGATTTCAGGTCATATTTCTGATTGGGGGAGTGGATATTGTCGTTGTCCAGCGCAAATCCGGTCAACAGGGAATCCATACCCAAAACCGTCTTGAAATCGCCCACAATGGTAATAGCCCCCCCGCTTCCAATGAGGGTGGTGCTGGCCTTCATATTTTCATCCACCGGGTCAAAAACTTTTGCAAGTTTGGCATTTGCAATTTCACTCATGTATAGCCCCTACAGCTTCAGTGTTCAAAACTGAATTTATATCATTTATTTTGCAATGTCTTAGTGTACCGGGGCGCATCGTGGTTCTCCCAGATCCAGAAACCCGCCCGACTGACGGTTCCACAGGGAGGCATAAACACCCCCTGCCCGGATGAGTTCCTCATGGGTGCCGGTTTCAATGATTTTGCCTTCATCCAGCACAATCAAACGATCCATGGCGGCAATTGTTGAGAGACGATGGGCGATGGCGATCACCGTTTTGTTTTCCATCAGTTTTTCAAACTGGCCCTGAATGGCCGCCTCCACCTCACTATCAAGGGCAGAGGTTGCTTCATCCAGAACCAGAATTGGCGCATCCTTGAGCAATACCCGCGCAATGGCAATGCGCTGGCGCTGGCCACCGGAAAGCTTGACCCCGCGCTCACCCACCTGAGCATCATAGCCCCGATTTCCCTTGGCATCCTCCAGATCGGCAATGAAATCATCGGCTTCGGCCAGCTTAGCCGCCGCCATCATTTCTTCATCGCTGGCGTCGGGGCGACCATATTTGATATTGTCACGCACTGAACGATGCAGCAGGGAGGTATCCTGAGAAACCACACCGATTGCGGCGCGCAGGGACTCTTGAGTAACAGTTGAAATATCTGTGCCATCAATGCTTATGCGCCCCTCCCCAATGTCATAAAAGCGCAGAATAAGACTGACAAGGGTGGATTTGCCCGCGCCCGAACGCCCCACAAGGCCAATTTTTTCCCCCGGTCTGACGGTGAGGTCGAATTTATCGATCACCGCCACATTCTGACCGGCAGTTGTGCCGGGGACGGGTTTGGTATCATTGGCGGCACCTCGCTCATAATGGAAACTCACATTATGAAAACGGATGGTGCCGTTTTTCACCACCAGTTCTTTTGCCTCCGGGGCGTCCTGCACCAATATTGGTGTCGAAATGGTGTTGATACCATCATGCACGGTGCCAATATTTTCAAACAGGGCCGACATTTCCCACATAATCCAATAGGACATGCCCCGCATGCGCAGCACCAGTGCCACCGCAATGGCGACCGCTCCGGCTGAAATCAATGACTGCTGCCAGAACAAAATGCCCAGACCGGCAACAGCCACCAGCAACATGGCGTTCATCAGCTCAATAGAAATTTCCATCCGCGTGGAAATGCGCATCTGTTTGAACAGGACCTGAAGGAAACCATCCATGGCATCGCGCGCATAATCTTCTTCCCGCGCGGCATGGGAGAACAATTTTACCGTTGGAATATTGGTATAGCTGTCGACAATCCTTCCTGTCATCATGGAGCGGGCATCGGCCTGTTTCTGGGCGACCTTGCCAAGACGGGGCACATAGTAACGTAGCAGAAAAATATAGGCCGTTAGCCAGACAGCAAAGGGAATGGCCAGACGCCAGTCCGCCGAAGCGGCCAGCAACATGGCCCCGGTAAAATATATCAGCACATAAACCAGCACATCCAGCAGTTTCATGGCCACATCGCGCACCGCCAGAGCGGTCTGCATCAGTTTGGTGGCAATGCGCCCGGCAAACTCATCCTGATAAAAACTCATGGACTGGCGCAACAGATAGCGGTGCGCCATCCAGCGGACACGCTGGGGCAAATTCCCCAACAGGGTCTGGTGGATAATCATTGTACTGAGCAGGGCCAGCAGTGGCAGAGCAAAGAGAACCACACCTGCCATAATCAAAAGGGTGGTCCCCTGGGTTTCAAAAAATGTTTCCCTGTCTACAGCGGCCAGCCAATCCACAATATTGCCCATAAAGCTGAACAGCATCACTTCGAACAGCGCAATAAGAGCAGACGTGGTGCCCATCAATATCAACCAACGCTTGCTCCCCTCCAGATAATGCAGACAAAAGGCAATAAACCCTTCAGGGGGTTGGGCGGGCACCTCATTTGGATACGGGTCAAGGCGGGTTTCAAACCATCTCAGCATATGTCACCTGTTAAAAATTTGATGTGGCACGCTCAATATGTTTGTCTCACACAGAGGAGCAGCGCACCAAAACAAACGCCGAGAGATCATTGCGCCTTGACGCGCAAAATGCAGGCATGTTTGTTTCCAGCCCTTCAGAATACACGAAACCGACGATTCGGCTGTCACATGTTTACAACAGTTAATAAGAAATGAACGGACCACCCCATGGCGTCAAATAAACAGGAAATCCACTATCTAAAGGATTATCGCCCCAGCACATATGGCATCAACACCATTGAAATGTGGATTGATTTTGAACCTGAGGACATGTCTGTACGCACCAGAGTGTCCATTGAGCCTGCAAAGGGAACACCCGCCGGCGCGCCGTTGGAGCTGGATGGGGAAGAGCTGGAACTGGTTTCATTAAAGGTGAACGGGGCCACGCTGGCATCGGATGAATATGAGGTCGATGAAAAAGGGTTGTTGGTGAAAACACCGCCGGCCAGTGCCTTTGAACTTGAAAGCGTGGTGCGCATCAAACCGGAAAAAAATACCCAACTGATGGGGCTTTATCGCTCAAACGGTATCTGGACCACCCAATGCGAAGCGGAAGGGTTTCGCCGTATTACCTTCATGCTGGACCGGCCTGATATCATGGCGGCCTATCGTGTGCATTTAGAAGCGGACAGAAACGAGGCGCCGGTGCTTTTGTCCAATGGCAATCTGGTTGAAAGCGGAGATGCCGGGGGCGGGCGGCATTTTGCCATCTGGGAAGACCCCCACCCCAAACCCACCTATCTGTTTGCTGTTGTGGCTGGAAAGCTTGAGCATATTAGCGACAGTTTCACCACGGCATCGGGGCGCAAAGTTGATTTGGCAATATATTGCGAGCCGGGCAAAACCGGGCGGTGCGGCTATGCCATGGATGCGCTGAAACGTTCGATGAAATGGGATGAGGAGAGGTTTGAGCGCGAGTATGATCTGGATGTGTTCAACATTGTAGCGGTGAGTGATTTCAATATCGGGGCCATGGAAAACAAGGGCCTGAACATTTTCAATGACAAATATATTCTGGCGGACGCACAAAGCGCCACCGATTTTGATTATTACAATATTGAACGGATTGTGGCCCATGAATATTTTCACAACTGGACCGGCAACCGCATCACCTGCCGCGACTGGTTTCAACTGTGCCTGAAAGAGGGGCTGACGGTTTACCGGGATCAGGAGTTTACCTCCGATGTGCGCTCGCGGGCGGTCAAGCGTATCGAGGATGCCCGCAGTTTACGGGCCGGGCAGTTTCCCGAGGATGCAGGCCCGCTGGCCCACCCTGCCCGACCGGACAATTATGCAAAAATCGACAATTTTTATACCGCAACCGTTTATAACAAGGGTGCCGAAATCGTGCGCATGCTGGCAACTTTATTGGGCCGCGAGGAATTTAAGGCCGGTATTGATCTCTATTTTGAACGATTTGACGGTCAGGCGGCAACCATTGAAGACTGGATAGGGGTATTTGAAGAAAGCTCGGGGCGCGACCTGAGCCATTTTTTCAAATGGTATACTCAGGCAGGCACACCTGAAGTCGGGGCCACCGGCATGTGGAACGAAGCGGCGCAAACCTATATTCTGGCACTGACACAGCACACCGACCCGACACCGGGGCAACTGGAAAAAGAGGCCCTCTATATTCCGCTTAAATTTGGGCTGGTTGGTCCCAATGGTCAGGATATGGCCTATGAAAGTGTGAGTGGTGCCCGGGTGATTGATGATGTCATCATTCTGGATGCCCCCAGTTGTGAACTTCTTTTCACCGGGGTTTCAGCCCGCCCCGTCCTGTCATTGCTAAGGGGATTTTCAGCGCCGGTAAAACTGGAAAATACACAAAGCGAAAAGGATGAATTGTTTCTGGCCCAGCATGACACCGACCCGTTTAACCGCTGGCAGGCCAGTCAGGGGTTTGCCACTTCCATGATGGCAAAAGCGGCCGGCGGGAAGGGTTTGATTGCGCCGGCACAACTGGACGGACTGGGGGATGCCCTGCGGGAATGTTTAACCAGTTCAACCCTTGATGATGCATTTAAGGCTCTGGTTCTTGCCTTGCCCGACGAGGGGGCGATAAGTCAGGCCATTGGCAGCAATATTGATCCTGAAGTCGTGCATTTTGTGCGCCGTGAATTATTGCAGGAAATAAGCACTCGGCTTTCAGGTGAGCTGAATGAAGCCTATGAGGGACTGAGAAACCCCAATCCGGCAACTCAAAATCTTGAAGAAGTGCACCATCGGGCATTGCGAAACCAGGTGCTGAACCTGCTGGTGGCGGGCAATACCGTGCATGCGGACGAATTGGCAGCAAACCAATATTACGGGGCCGACAACATG
>WFOP01000193.1 GCA_015487985.1 Hyphomicrobiales bacterium | reverse complement strand
TCTTTCGGCTCCATCCGCGAAGTTATCGACATGCCCAATCTGATCGAGGTTCAAAAAACCTCCTATGATCAGTTTCTGGTTATGGATGTGCCCGAAGGGGGACGGCAGGACACTGGGCTGCAGGCTGTTTTCAAGTCGGTTTTCCCCATCAAGGATTTCTCGGACACGGCCTCGCTGGAGTTCGTTGAATATGAATTTGCAAAGCCAAAATTTGATACCGAAGAATGTCGTCAGCGCGACATGACCTTTGCCGCGCCACTTAAAGTGGTGTTGCGTCTGATTGTGTTTGAAGTGGACGAAGATACGGGCGCCCGTTCGGTCAAGGACATCAAGGAGCAGGAAGTCTATATGGGGGACATGCCGCTGATGACCTCCAATGGCACGTTTGTCATTAACGGCACCGAGCGGGTTATCGTTTCGCAGATGCACCGTTCGCCGGGGGTGTTTTTTGACCATGACAAGGGTAAAACCCATTCATCGGGCAAGTTGCTTTTTGCCGCGCGGATTATTCCCTATCGCGGCTCATGGCTTGATATCGAGTTTGATGCCAAGGATATGGTTTTTGCCCGTATCGACCGGCGCCGGAAAATTCCGGTAACTTCATTGCTCAAGGCGCTTGGTTTGAATGCCGAGCAGATTCTTGAAACTTATTACAAGACTATTGAATTCAAAAAGGTCAAACAGGGCTGGAAGCGCCCGTTTGATGCGGAAAAATTCAAGGGCGCAAAACCATTGCGCGATCTTGTGGATGCCAAAACCGGCGATGTTGTGCATGAGGCGGGCAAAAAACTGACGGCGCGCGGTGCCAAAAAGATTGCGGAAGGTGGCGTCAAAGAACTGCTGGTTTCTGACGAAGAGCTTTATGGCACTTACATTGCCCATGATCTGATGAGCATGGAAACCGGTGAGATTTTTGCCGAGGCCGGCGACGAGCTGGATGAAGCGCTGTTGGAAAAACTGGAAGAGCAGGGCTTCAAAACCTTGCCTGTTCTGGATATTGACCATGTGAATGTGGGTGCCTATCTGCGCAATACGCTGGCGCTGGACAAGAACGAAACCCGCGAAGATGCGCTGTTTGACATTTATCGCGTGATGCGTCCGGGTGAACCCCCCACGCTTGAAACAGCAGAAGCCATGTTCAACTCGCTGTTCTTTGATTCAGAACGCTATGATCTGAGCGCGGTTGGCCGTGTGAAAATGAACATGCGTCTGGATATTGAATGCGAAGATACGGTGCGTGTTTTGCGGGCTGAAGATATTGTTGAAGTTGTTCGCACGCTGGTCAACCTGCGGGATGGCATCGGTGAAATTGACGATATTGACAATCTTGGCAATCGCCGGGTGCGCTCGGTTGGTGAATTGATGCAAAACCAGTACCGGGTTGGCCTGTTGCGCATGGAGCGGGCAATCAAGGAACGCATGAGTTCGGTTGAAATCGACACGGTTATGCCGCAGGACCTGATCAACGCCAAGCCAGCCGCAGCGGCGGTGCGTGAGTTCTTTGGTTCCTCACAGCTTTCCCAGTTTATGGATCAGACCAACCCCTTGAGTGAAATCACCCATAAGCGGCGCCTGTCGGCGCTTGGGCCAGGGGGGTTGACCCGTGAGCGGGCCGGGTTTGAAGTGCGCGACGTGCATACAACTCATTATGGCCGGATTTGCCCGATTGAAACCCCGGAGGGGCCAAATATCGGTTTGATCAATTCGCTGGCGACTTTTGCGCAAGTGAATAAATACGGCTTTATTGAAACCCCTTATCGCAAGGTGATTGACGGCAAAATTACGGATGAAGTGGTTTATCTGTCGGCCATTGAAGAAGCCAAATATCATGTGGCTCAGGCCAATGCGCATATTTCGGAGGACAACACATTTGTCAATGAAATGGTCACCGCACGTCATGCGGGCAACGTGTCCCTGACACCGCGCGAGATGATTGACATGATGGATGTGTCGCCAAAACAGGTTATTTCTGTTGCCGCTTCGCTTATTCCATTCCTTGAAAATGACGATGCGAACCGCGCCTTGATGGGCTCGAACATGCAGCGTCAGGCGGTGCCGTTGCTGCGCAGTGAAGCCCCGTTTGTGGGCACGGGCATGGAAGCGATTGTGGCCCGGGATTCGGGGGCTGCCATTGTGGCCAAGCGGACCGGGGTTGTGGATCAGGTGGATGCGACGCGTATCGTTATTCGCGCCACACAGGAAAATGATCCCTCCAAAACCGGCGTTGATATTTATAACCTGATGAAGTTCCAGCGTTCCAACCAGTCCACCTGTATCAACCAGCGTCCGCTGGTGGTTGTGGGGGACCATGTGGAAGCCGGGGATATTATTGCGGATGGTCCTTCAACGGATTTGGGTGATCTGGCGCTGGGGCGCAACGTGCTGGTGGCATTCATGCCCTGGAACGGCTACAATTATGAAGATTCCATTCTTCTTTCCGAGCGGATTGCGCGCGAAGACGTGTTCACCTCAATTCATATTGATGAATATGAAGTGATGGCGCGTGACACGAAATTGGGCCCTGAAGATATCACGCGCGATATTCCCAATGTGTCAGAAGAAGCCATGCGTAATCTGGACGAGGCCGGCATCATTCATATTGGTGCCCAGGTTGGTCCGGGGGACATTCTGGTGGGTAAAATCACCCCCAAAGGGGAAAGCCCGATGACGCCGGAGGAAAAACTTCTTCGGGCGATCTTCGGGGAAAAGGCATCTGATGTGCGCGACACGTCCTTGCGTATGCCCCCCGGTGGGTCCGGCACCATTGTCGAGGTGCGGGTGTTTAACCGTCATGGCATCGAAAAAGACGAACGGGCCATGTCCATCGAGCGTGAAGAAATCGAACATCTGGCCAAGGACAGGGACGACGAGCAGTCCATTCTTGACCGCAACGTTTATGCGCGCCTCAAGGAAATGTTGTTTGGCAAAAAGCCGACAGCGGGACCAAAGGGCTATGTCAAAGGCACCAAGCTCAATGATTCCGTATTTGACGGGCATCCACGTTCCAAATGGTGGCAGTTTGCTGTTGATGACGATAAAATCATGGGTGAAATGGAAGCTTTGCACGCCCAGTATG
>WFOP01000192.1 GCA_015487985.1 Hyphomicrobiales bacterium | reverse complement strand
TCGGATTTGGCCGGATCTCGCTCCTGACAATCGGCGAGCTTGCCGGGCAGAGACGAAATATCAAGGGCCGATTTGCGCCGGGTCAACTCGCGGGCCTTGCGCGCGGCCATGCGGGCGGCGGCGGCTTCGGCAACTTTGCCCACAACAGCTTTTGCTTCCACCGGATGTTCTTCAAACCACTGTCCCAACCTGTCGTTGACAATACCTTCCACCACGGGACGCACTTCGGAGGAAACAAGTTTGTCTTTGGTCTGGGAGGAAAATTTGGGATCGGGGACCTTGACCGACAGCACACAGGTCAGCCCTTCGCGACAATCATCGCCGGTCAGTTGCACTTTTTCGCGCTTCAAAACACCCGACCTGTCCGCATACCCGGTTACCTGACGGGTCAAGGCACCGCGCAGACCTGCCAGATGAGTGCCCCCGTCCCGCTGCGGGATATTATTGGTGAAACACAAAACATTTTCATGATAGCTCTCGTTCCACCACAGAGCGACTTCGACGGCCGTGCCGTCCTTTTCCACATCAAAGGTGATGGGGGTATCGATCAGGGCAGTCTTGGCCTTATCAAGATAACGTACAAACGCCTCCAGCCCGCCCTCATAATGCAGATCCACCATAATGGGCTCAGCGGGTCGGTTGTCGGTCAGTATAATATGCACACCGGAATTGAGGAACGCCAGCTCCCGCAGACGATGCTCCAGGGTTTTGAAATCAAATTCCACCATGGTGAAGGTGTCAGAAGAGGGCATGAAGGACAGCTCGGTGCCGGTAAAATCTCCCGCATCCCCGGTACGCACCAGCGGCGAATCAGAAACCCCGTGGGTAAAAGAAATTTCATAAAAACCGCCATTGCGCCCGATTTTCAGCTTAAGCCAGACTGAAAGCGCATTAACCACGGACACACCCACACCGTGCAAACCGCCGGAAACCTTATAGGAGTTCTGATCAAATTTTCCCCCGGCATGCAGCTGGGTCATAATCACTTCGGCGGCTGAAATGCCTTCTTCCTTGTGCAAATCAACCGGGATACCACGCCCGTTATCGCTCACCGATACCGACCCGTCGGCATTTAGTGTGACGGTAACCAGATCCGCATGTCCGGCAAGCGCCTCGTCGATGGCATTATCCACCACTTCATAAACCATGTGATGCAGGCCCGAACCATCGTCCGTATCCCCGATATACATGCCGGGACGCTTGCGAACCGCATCTAAGCCTTTGAGAACCTTAATGGAATCAGCGCCGTATTCTCCCGCCTGTGCAGATTGGTTTTGCTTGTTCTCATTGTCGCTCATGGGCCACCGAATCAGGTCATTGTCAATTGAATAACTTGTAGCGGAAAAGCCACATTTTCCCAAGTAAAATGGGGCCTATATCTCCCGGTTCGGCATGGCTTGCGCCCGGTGAACCGCCAAGTCCAGTGCCTGCAAAAAACGGGAACGGTCAGGGGCAGCAAACGGCTTGTTGAAGCTGCCCCCCATGCCGGTTTCGCGCAGGTGCTGATTAAGCTCACGCATACCCAGTTTCATACCGATATTTGCCTGCGTAAACTCTTTGCCAGTCGGCCCCAGAACCAGCGCACCTTTATCAAGACAGCGGGCCGCCAGCAGAATATCCTGTGTTATGACAATATCCGCCATGCCGGTATGTTCTTCTATCCAGTCATCAGCCGCATCCGCGCCGGAGGGCACCACCACCACCTCAACCAGCGGGTCACAAGAGGGGCGGATACCCCCATCGCACACAAAAACCGTTTTTATGCCAAAACGTTCCCCAACCTTTTGAATTTCCTTTCGAACAGGGCACGCATCCGCATCCACATAAATGATTGTCACACCAGCAACCTTCCCTCTTCAACCCGCACCTTAAGCGTATCCCCCTCAAGCCCCTCAAAAAGCATGGGGTCGGTGCCGGTCATCCAGACCTGTGTCTGCAAATCCGCCAGCGCATCAAACAGGGCAATCCGGCGATCCGGGTCCAGATGCGCCGCCACCTCATCCAGCAGCAGAACAGGTGTAATCCCGGTCATATTTGACACCAGGCGCGCATGGGCCAAAATCAACCCGATCAGCAGCGCCTTCTGTTCCCCGGTGGAACAAAGTTTGGCGGGCATGGATTTTTGCAGGTGAGTGACCTGCATATCCACCCTGTGCGGCCCGACCAGTGTGCGTTTTGCGGCCCGGTCCAGCCCTCGGTTTTGCCGCCAGTGCTCCATAAGAGCAAACTCCAGGGCCGAAGAAGAATTAAATTCGCCCCGTCCATCGGCAAAGACGGGGTCCAGCGCCAGATTTGCCGTAGGGAAAGCTGAAGAGACGCCAAGGCTGGCCAATTGCTGCAAGTGGGCCAAACTGTCCGCACGGGCAAAATGCATTGCGGCGGCAAAGTCCGCCATCTGCACTTCAACGGCCCCTATCCAGTGGGGGTCCGCATTATCCTCGAGCAAACGGTTGCGCTGGCGCATGGATTTTTCAAATCCGCTTACAGACAGGGCATGGTCGGGAATAAGCGTCATGACCAGGCGATCCAGAAACCGCCGTCGGTCCCCTGCGGCCCCGGTAAACAGGCCATCCATCGCCGGGGTCAGCCAAAGCAGGCGCACAAAACCCGCCAAATCCTCAACCGCCGTTGCATTGGCACCATTTATGCGCACCCGCCTGCCCGATTTTCCCGGATTGGCCCCGGTGCCCAGATCCACTTCTCCACCCGGTGTTTGCAAAGTGCTGGCAACAGCCCATGGACCGGGGGCGCCAATCCGGGCAAGGCTTTCAAATGCCACCCCGCGCAATCCCCGACCCGGAGACAGGAGCGACACCGCTTCAATCAGGTTGGTTTTTCCAGCCCCGTTGGCACCGGTCAAAACCACATTTGCCGCCTCAATATCAAGGGCGGCACTCGTATAGGAGCGAAAATCGGTCAGACGCAGGCGGGAAATATAGCGGGCGGGTTTTGACATGAACTTTCTAGCAAAACCTCACGATCAGGACTAAACGCGCATGGGCATAATCAGATAGGCTGCCGCTTCATCATCCTGATCCGACACAAGGGTGGGGGACCCGGAATCCCCAAACAGGAATGATGCGTTCTGCGATCCGATCTGGGAGAGGATATCCAGCAGGTATTTGGCGTTAAATCCGATTTCAAACAGATCATGCTCAAAAGTTACCGGCACTTCCTCATTGGCGGTTCCGTGTTCAGGGTTGGTCACCGTCAGTTCAAGGTTTCCATTGGCAATGGCCAGCTTGACAACCTTGCCACCGCGCTCGGAAGCAATGGTTGACACCCGGTCAACGGCGGCGGCAAAACTGGCCCGATCAATAATCATTTCCTTATCGTTATTTTGAGGCATAATGCGCTCATAATCAGGAAAAGTCCCCTCGATCAGCTTGGATAACAGCACCACCGGCCCCGCGCTCAGGCGGATTTTGGTTTCAGAGACTTCCACCCGAACATCATCTTCAAGACCATCCAGCAATTTTTGAATTTCGCCAACGGTTTTGCGCGGCACAATAATGCCGGGAATACCGTCGGCCCCCTCAGGGGAGGCAAGATCAGCCCGGGCAAGCCGGTGACCATCTGTGGCAACAGCGCGCAGGCTGGATGCGCCGCCGCCTTGATGGCTGTGGAAATATATGCCGTTCAGATAATAACGGGTTTCTTCTGTGGAAATGGCAAACTGGGTACGCGCAATCAATCCGGCAAGATCAGAAGCAGGTATGGAGAAATCATTGGAAAAATCACCGGATTTGAGATCGGGAAACCCCTCGGCAGAAAGGCAGGCCAGGAAGAATCTTGAACGCCCTGAAGTAATACGCATCTGATCATCCCCCTGAACTTCCAGATGTACTTCGGCGCCATCGGCCAGTTTGCGTACGATTTCAAACAAAGTGTGGGCGGGTACGGTGGTTGTGCCAGCGGATCGCACCATGGCGGGCACGGTTTCCGTTACCTCGATATCCAGATCAGTGGCGCGCAACTGCAACCCGTTTTCGCTTGCCTCTAGCAGGACATTGGCCAGAATAGGATAGGTATTGCGTCGCTCAACCACCCGGTGAACATGCCCCAGAGATTTAAGTAAATGGTTGCGTTCCAACGTCACTTTCATCGAACAATCCTAGCCTTGAAATTCAAAAATACCTGTCTTTACCCTAGCAAGTTGCATGCAAATGACAACGCGCAGGGTAAGAGAAATTGCCGTGTGTTAACACCAAATGCAAGCAGAATCTTAACATCACTTTTTGCAGAACTGATGCCCTGCTTGATCCCCTGAAGCAGATTTCAAAGTAATTCTTCACGCAATATCTCAAGTTCCAGCCATTGATTTTCAAATTCATCAAATTGGCTTTGTTTTTGCTGTAACTGTTTTGAGATACTCGAAAATGTTTCAGGGTCGCGGGAATAAAGATCAGGGTCTTCAAGCTGCGTGCTCAATTGAGCCATTTCAGCTTCAAGAGCCGCCATTTTGTCCGGCAGGGTTTTCAGGGCGTGCTGCTGATTAAAAGACAGTTTCTTTTTCCCCGGGGACGGGGCGGAGCGTTCAGGTTTTGGGGTTTGAGTTTTTGGCATTGCCTTTTGTGGTGCATTGCCTTTGCGTACACCAAAACCGCGCAGGGCCACCATGTCAGCATATCCCCCTGCATAGGTCGTCCACTTCCCATCCCCTTCTGCAATCAGGGTGATGGTGGCCACGCGGTCAATGAAATCGCGATCATGGCTGACAATGATCAGGGTGCCGGGATAATCGGCAAGGGTTTCCTGCAACAGGTCCAAGGTCTCAAGGTCCAGATCGTTGGTGGGTTCGTCCAACACCAAGAGATTTGAAGGCAGCGCCAAAGCACGCGCCAGCATCACCCGGGCGCGCTCGCCGCCCGAAAGTGCCCTGAGGGGTGTATTCAACTGCTCGGGAGAAAACAAAAAGTCCTTCATATAGCCGATAACGTGTTTTTCAGCGCCATTTATCAACACGGTATCTTTGCCGCCCCCCGTCAGTGCATCCTTGAGAGTCGTCTCAGGGGACAATGTGGCGCGGGTCTGATCCAGCAGCGCCATTTGCACGCTGGAGCCGATGCGCACCTCCCCCTCATCAGGGGGCAGAGTTGAGGTCAGCAGGTTTATCAAGGTGGTTTTTCCCACCCCGTTTGGTCCCACAATCGCCACCCGGTCCCCGCGCATAACGCGCAGGGAAAAATCATGAACCAGCTTTTTTCCGCCCAGGGTTTTGCTGAGGTTTTTGGCTTCAATAATCTGGGTGCCGGTTTCCTTGCCCCTGGCAACAGATATATTGAGGTTACCCGTTGCCCCCACATGCTCGGCCCGGGCTTTTCGCAAATCATGCAAATCCCCCAACCGGCGCACATTGCGTTTGCGCCTTGCTGTCACCCCGTAGCGCAACCAGTGTTCCTCGCGTACGATTTTGCGATCCAGTTTATGCTGGGCCAGTTCTTCCTCATGCAGAACCCTGTCGCGCCATTTTTCAAAACTGGCAAACCCCTGATCAAGCTGGCGGGTCGTGCCCCGATCAAGCCACAGGGTTTTTGAGGTCAGGGCGGAAAGAAACGCGCGGTCATGGGAAATAATGACAAGAGCACCTCTTAGGCTCGCCAGTTCTTCTTCGAGCCACTCAATCGCGGGCAGGTCCAGATGATTGGTGGGTTCATCCAGCAGCAATACATCGGGGTCGGGGGCCAAGACCCGCGCCAACGCCGCCCGCCGCGCTTCACCACCGGAAAGATTGTTGACGTCTTCATTGCCGCTCAAGCCCAGCTGTTCCAAAAGATAGGCTGCCCGATAGGTATCCTGGCCCGGCCCCAGTCCGGCCTGAACATAGGCAAGAGTGGTGTCAAATGCGCTCAGGTCCGGCTCCTGAGGCAAATAATGCAATGTTGCGCCGGGCTGGACAAAACGGGTTCCATTGTCCTTTTCAATCAGGCCGGCGCCAATTTTCAACAAAGTGGATTTGCCCGACCCGTTGCGCCCCACCAGTGCAACCCGATCCCGCGCACCAACGCTTAATTCCGCATCCACAAGCAGGGGCGTCCCCCCGAAACTCAAGGCAATATTTTGCAGACTGAGCAGGGGAGAGGCCATTGGGAATTTGTCTTTAATGAAAAAAGCAAGTTTAATCAGAAAGCATGCGTTTTAACAATTCTATTTCCTGACAAAGATCCAGATCATCGCGCATCATTTGCTCGACTTTGCGCACGGAATGTAAAACCGTCGTGTGATCGCGCCCGCCAAAACGCCGCCCGATTTCAGGCAGGGAACGAGATGTAAGAGACTTGGCCAGATACATGGCAATCTGACGCGGGCGCACCACATCGCGCGAACGCCTTGAGGAAAGAATATCCGTGCGGGCAATTTTGAAATGCCGGGACACGATTTTCAGAATATCATCAATATGCACTCTGGGGGTGTGGCGCTTGCGAATGAGGTCAACAAGGGTCTTTTCCGCCAGCGGCACGGTAATGGGTTCATTGGTCAACTGGTTGGCAACAACAAGCCGGTTTACCGCCCCATCCAGATCCCGCCCGTGGGAGGTAACAGAATAGGCAATATAGTCGATTACGGCACTTGGAAACACAACGCCGGGAAACCGGGTTGCGGCGATTTCGGTGCGACGGTTTACAATGGCGCGGCGAAGTTCGAGATCAAATTTCGTGATAGGCACCACCAGACCACCCGAAAGACGCGAGCGCACCCGTTCATCAAGCATTTCCAGATCACGCGGTGCTGAATCCCCGGCAATAACCACTTGCTTTGCCCCGGTAATAAGCACGCCCAACGTGTGGCCGAATTCCGTCGCCGACTTGCCCTGCAAAAACTGCAAATCATCAATCAGCAACAAATCAATACCGCGCAGCCATTCTTTGAAGGCCAGCGCCGACTGACGCTGCACGGCGGTAATAAAGTGATACATAAAATGATCCGCTGTCAGATAAATCACCTTGAGTGAAGGATTGGCGGCGGTGGCGGCCAGGGCCACCGCGTTCAGCAGATGGGTTTTACCAAGGCCCACGCTTGAATGAATATAAACGGGATTAAAGGCTACCGAATTATTGGCCGCTGCGCTGGAAACCTGGCGGGCCACACCAAGGGCGATTTCATTGGCCACGCCGGGCACAAAATTATCAAAAGTCATTTTTGCATCAATACCGGACCCGCTCAGCATATCTTTGCTTCGGGTTTGGTTGCCAGTGGCCTTTTGTGCCGGCACATTGCCTGAGACTTGCTGGGCGGCAGGGCTCAGCTCTTCAACAGCGGGGGCCACCAGAGACTGGGATTGACCATTTACCCGCACGGTAAAATGCAGGCGGGAAATCTGGTCAGATTCGGCAACAAACGCATCCAGAATGATCTGGGTGTAATTGGACTGTACCCAGGAACAAAGGAAAGGGGTTGGTGCGGAAATATGGGCCAGGTCATCAACAATTTCCGCAAGTTCAAGCCGGGAAAACCAACTGGTGAAAACCCGTTCACCAACCGCTGCGCGCAGGCGCGCCTTCATGCGTGTCCAATATTTGTCCAACTGTGCGCGGCTGCGCAATTCAGGTGCATTTGAAGCTGGTCCGCCCGGACTATGTGTGCAGATTTCTAAAGCGCTATCCAAGGCGCAATCGTTTGAAGAATTCCCACCGGAAGTAAAACTTTTGTCTGATCTGCTTTTCACTTTTGACCCACCTGAACCAACACCGCAATTTTGTTCCATTTTTTTCATTTCCGCCCCAAAAAAAGATAGCTTCGCCACCTGCAAGACAACAGTCTTGCAGTCAAAAACCAGCACTACAGAGAATTCAGCCCAAACCGGCCAAAAAACTTACGCCCCACAAACAACCACATGCCCTGACTTAAAATACAGAGCGACAATCAGCACAGCCAAGCGTTTGCAAAAGACATTTTTCCCGGTTTCCCCGTTCAAAAATGCCCATGGCCTGCTTACTCATTTCGGATCAGACTGACCTGTCCGACCCACACGCTTTACTGGCTAACAAGGGCATACTAGCGGGGGAAAAATTTTCGATCAATATGCTAAAATCGCTAAATGGGGCTTGACTCTGCATTGGATTTTTTGGCGCCCGGCACAGGGACTCGAGACAAAAGAATTAAGTGGCTGAG
>WFOP01000191.1 GCA_015487985.1 Hyphomicrobiales bacterium | reverse complement strand
GTTTTCGGGTGGGCTGATTGGCGAGGATAATGGCATGGAAGGCATCACCGCCAAGCCCCCAATCTGCCTGGTACACGGGACAGCGGACGATGTGGTGCCGGTTTCTCTCAGCCAGAATTCGCTGATAAATCTCAAGGAAAAGGGCTATAAAGTGGCGATGCATCTGGATAAAGGGGGCGGGCATGCCATCAGTGCCGAGGGGCTTGGATTTGCTCTGGCCTTTATGCGAGAAGTCGCCGGCACAAAAGAAGCTGGCTGACACGGTTGCATTTTTTGCTTTTCAAGAGCTTTCTTACGCGCTTAGATACCGGTTCAAAGGATATGATTTTGTGGGGCGTCAGTTTGAGCGTATTGTTGTAAGGGAGTATTGTTGTGGGAGTTCATGTCTCCTTGGAAAGTTGTCCCACTTTGGTGCTGAATGCGGATTTCAGACCGCTCAGCTATTACCCCTTGTCGCTGTGGAACTGGCAGGACGCCATCAAGGCGGTGTGTCTTGACCGGGTCAATGTGATTTCAAACTATGAAACCAAAGTCCATTCGCCCTCATTTGAAATGGCTCTGCCCAGCGTGGTGGCCTTGCGCGAATATATCAAGCCGCAGACCCATCCCGCCTTTACCCGGTTTAACCTGTTTTTGCGGGATCGGTTTATCTGTCAATATTGCGGGAGCGGCGAAGATCTGACGTTTGACCATCTGATACCGCGTTCGCGGGGCGGGCGCACGACATGGCAGAATGTAATAACGGCCTGTTCGCCATGCAATTTGCGCAAGGCCAATAAATTAGTGGCGGAAATCGGTATGCACCCGCGTCAGAACCCCTATCAACCAAGCGTGTTTGACCTGCATAATAACGGGCGGGCCTTCCCCCCCAACTATCTGCATGAGAGCTGGATGGACTACCTTTATTGGGATATCGAACTGGAGCCTTAAACGGAAGGCTGTTTCTTCATAGACTTGAATTGGCCGAAGGAAGATCGGGCCAAAAGCAGCACAATCAGCGAAGAGATCAGCGCATTATATCCGGCAAAACTAATGCCGAGAAAACGAAATTCAGGTTCATCACATGGGACAATTGCAGCGTCGCTCAGATTGCTCAGATCATTAAAGCTAAGGCCCTCGCCGGTGCCTGAACAAGCGGTGGGGCCAGCCCAGAACTTCCATTCAACCCCGGAGTGGAAAGCTCCCAGATAGATGCTCCATAAAAAAATCACCGCAACCAGCAATGTGAGCATGAGGGTTATAAAGGGGGGGAGTTTTTTCCAAAGAACAATGGTTGCCCCCAATATGGGCAGGCCCAGATAATAGGGGATACGCTGGGCAAGGCAAAGCTCGCAAGGGATATAACCCCCGATCAATTCAAATCCCCATGCCCCTGCGATGGTAAAGAAGCCAACCATGAATGCCGCATTGGCAAAATTGGAATTATTGGTGGATATATGGGCCATTTGAATTGTTCCTGATGGGATGGACAGCGGGCTTTTTCAAGCATGTCTTAGTGTCAACTTTATGCAAAGCCAACGTTAAAACAAAAACTTGATCGCCAAAAATCCGCCAATGAGCAAGGCACAGAAAAGAATGAACATCAGCCCGAGGCGTTTTTCAATAAATTCTCTGATTGGCTCGCCAAACAAATAAAGCAGACCCGAAACCAGAAAAAACCTCATTCCCCGTCCGATGACACTCACAATTGTGAACTGGAGCAGGTCAAAACCAACGGAGCCGGAAAAAATGGTGAGAACCTTATAGGGAAATGGGGTAACAGCGCCAAGGAATATGCCCCAGCCACCCCATTGATCATACCATTGGGTGAAACGGTCAAAAGTGTGGGCGGCGCCGTAAAATTCCAGAATTTGCAGGCCCACGACCTGGAAAAGAAGTGCCCCGATCGCATAGCCGACATAGGCCCCCAGAACCGAGGTAATGGTACAAATGGATGCATATATCCACCACTTTTGACGTTTGGCCACCACCATGGGGATCAGCAAAATATCGGGGGGCAACGGAAAAAATGAGCTTTCCGTAAAGCTGATGGTGCCCAAAGCCACCGGTGCGTTTTTTGTGCCGGCCAGGGCCAGCAGCCAGTCATAGAGTTTTCTGAGCATAGTTTCGTCCCGGTTGCGTATTTTTTTACGTTTCATAACGCAACAATACTGAGGAATTAGCTAACAATTTGCAGAACAGATGTCGATCATAATATGGGGGAGGGGCAAAGTCCGGGCCGGATTATTCTTTGTCCGCCCAAAGCGGGATCATTTTGTTTATCATGTTTGGCGCAATGTTTGATGAGTTGGGGAGAAAAACTTGACGGAACACTTGTAAGTGAGTAGTCACTCACTAAATTACAGCCTGTTGTGATAATGTTCAAGGTGGCGATTGTTGTCAGGATTGTTGAACGGCTGGGGTGCGTGCGCGTTTGTAACGCGGGCAAGGTTTGTCGCACAAGCATGGGCTTATAGATTTGCTGAAGACGGGAAAGAATATGAATAAAAAAGCATCTGGAAAAACATCGCCGGCAAAAAAACTGGGCCGAATTGCTATTCTTCTTTTGGCGCTGGTGGCGGGAGTTGCAATCGTTGCTTTTTTTGTGTCTCGACTTGAGGCCCCCGAACGGGTCAGCGCCGAGGAAAATCGGCGGGCGGTTCAGGTGATGCAGGTTGGGCCTACGCCTTTTTCCGTACAGGCTTCGGGCTTTGGCACGGCGGAGCCGGAGCATACATGGAGCGCTATTTCAAATGTAAAGGGGCGCGTGATTTTTGTTCATGATGATCTGGAATCAGGGGAAATTCTAAGGGAAGGCACATTATTGTTGCAGACCGATCCGAGCTTTTATGAGCTTGGCATACGCGAGGCCGAAGCGGAAATCGCCAGTGTTGATGCCGAGATAGAACAACTCAGGCAGGAGGCTGTTAATGCCGCCGGTTTGCTCGATCTGGAACAACAGCGGCTTGTGCTTTCAGAAACATCCCTTGAGAGAACGCGCTCGCTTGTGGCTTCGGGGTCCGTTCCCCAGTCCAGTCTGGACACCCAGTTGCGCGCAACCCTTGCCCAACGTCAGGCGGTGCAGGGTCTGATCAATCAGCAAAATATTATTCCCATTCAGCTCAATCGGCTTGAGGCGCAAAAGGAACGTGTTTTGGCCAAACTTGAACAGGTGCAAAGTGATTTGTCCGATACCCGCATTTACGCGCCGTTTGATATGCAGATCAGCGAAGTGGAAGTGGAGAAGTTTCAGTATATAAATCCGGGTCAGCGACTGTTTTCCGGGGATGATATTGATGCCTCCAAGGTTGTGCTTCAGGTGCCCATGCAGGATTTGCGCCGGGTGCTTAACGAGGTTGAGGGGCAGAATCAGGGGAGTGATGAGTTGAACATTTCCGGGATTGAAGCTCAGGTGAAACTGGTGGGGGATGAGCAGTCATGGGAGGCGCAGGTGGTACGCATTGCCAATGGCATCGATCCGGCAACACGCACCGTGCGCGTGGTATTGCGCATTGAGCAGCCCGGACAATCCTTTGATCCCAATTCAAATCCGCGCTTGCCAAAGGGGATGTTTGTGCAGGGGGTTTTGCAAATTCAGATGCGTGATCCCCAGATAGTTGTGCCCCAATCCGCCATTCATCAGGGCTGGGTTTATCTGGTTAATTCTGAAAGCCGGCTGGAGCGGGTTCAGGTGCGCACCTTGTTGCAGCAAAACGGAATGGCGGTGATAGAACACGGACTTGAGGGGGGCGAATATGTCATTCTGGATGATCTGGTTCCTGCCATTTCAGGCATGGCGCTTAGCGCGACAACTCTTGATGGTGAAATGCTTAACGGGTTGGGAGATACACAATGATCCGCTGGTTTGCCGGGCATAAGACAGCGTCAAACCTGTTGTTGATCGTGATGCTGGCCATCGGCATTTTTGCCGCCCCCACTTTGTTGCGCGAAACTTTCCCCGATTATTCTCCCACCGAGGCCAGCATCAATATCGCCTATCGCGGGGCCAGTGCCGCCGATGTGGAGGACGCCATTTGTTCCAGGATTTCCGACGCTGTGAAGGGGGTCGCCAATCTGGAAGAATTGAGCTGTACCGCACAGGACAATGTGGCGAGCGCGGTGGCAAAGATGTCTCCGGGGGGAGATGTGGGGCGTTTTATGAATGAGGTGGATGCTGAAATTGGTGCAATTACCGATTTTCCCGCCGGCGCGGATACCCCCGTCATTACCCGGTTATTTACGACGGATCTGGTGGCGGCGATTGCGGTTTACGGGGACATGTCGTTTGTTGATCTGGAAGCTTATGCCAACGATCTGGAACTGCGTTTGTTTGATATCGACAATGTGGCTGAAGTCGTGGTCAAAGGCCTCTCGCAACGCCAATGGCAGATTGAAATTTCCAGTGATGTTCTGCGGCAGTACGGTTTGTCAGTGGGGGATATTTCGGCGCTGATCCGGCAACAAAATATAGATATGCCACTGGGTACGCTTTCCAGCAGTGACGCGGAAGTGCAGCTTCGTTTTGTCAATCAGAGCCGCTCGATTGAAGACCTTGAAAACCTTGTGGTCCTGTCCGGTCCTTCGGGGGGTGAGTTGCGCCTTGGCCAGATCGCAAACATTGAAGAGGGGTATGAACTGGAAGAAGAAAAAATCTTCTATAATGGTGAGCGGGCCCTTATTCTTGAGGTGCGAAAAAACAAGGATAGCGATGCCATCAATGTGATGGCGGGAATTACAGATTTTCTTGAAAATGAACGCGCTATGGTGGGAAGCGGTGTGACCCTTGCCATCACGCAGGATATGACTTCGATTGTGGCGGACCGGCTGGCCATGCTGGTGAGCAATGGCATTATCGGGCTGGTGCTGGTGGCGGGCACCATGAGCCTGTTTTATCGGCCCCGGCTGGCAATTTGGGCCATTCTTGGGCTGCCGGTGGCGTTTGCGGGCTCGTTCGCTGTCATGGCGTTGCTGGGTCTGTCGCTCAATATGATTACTCTGGTGGGGCTGTTGGTGGCCATTGGCATTGTCATGGATGATTCGGTGGTAATTACCGATTCTATTTATGACCATGCGGCCAAGGGATATAAGCCCATCGAAGCGGTGGTTTATGGGGTGAAACAGGTTTTGCCGGGGGTAATGTCCTCGTTTTTGACCACTGTTGCCGTGTTTGGCCCGCTTTCGTTTTTATCCGGGGAGTTGGGCACTGTTCTGGAGGTTATGCCTATTGTTTTACTGGCGGCTCTGGCGGCCAGTCTGGTTGAGGCATTTCTGATCCTGCCCCATCACCTTAAAGGCCCCATTGCCCATGCGCTGGCCAATGAGCCGGGGCGGTTTTCGCGTTGGTTTGATGCCGGGTTTGAAAAATTTCGCGAGGGGAGCGGCAGGGTCGCCGATGGGGCCATTAAAATCCGGTATTTTGTAATGGGGGGGCTGATAATTGTTCTTTTGGGTTCTGTGGGGTTTTTTGCCGGGGGCAATATCAAAATGGAAGCCATGCCTGATATGGAAGGGGATGTTATTGAAGCGCGTCTTTTGATGCCTCAGGGGACGCCCCTTAATGTCACACAAGATGCGGTGGGGCAGGTGGTGGATGCTCTGGCGCGCATCAACGCGCAATTGGCCCAACCTGAGGGCAAAGAATTGGTGCAGGCGGTTCAGGTGCGTTATAATGAAAATGTGAGCGCGGGGGAAACGGGGTCTCATGTGGCAACTGTGGGGGTTGATCTGCTAACGGCGGAAATGCGCGCCACGAGTCTGGATGAACTTGTTCCGCTGTGGCGAGAAGAAATAGGCGATATTTACGGTTTGATAAATCTGGCCATTCAGGAACCCGGATTCGGCCCGGCGGGTATCCCGATTGAAATTCGTATTCAGGGGCGGGACCTTGACCAGATGAAGCGCGCATCACGCGACCTCACTGACTATTTGAAGGGCTATGTGGGTGTGTTCAACGTGATGGACGATTTGCGGCCCGGCAAACCTCAGCGCCAATACAGCCTGTCTGAAGGCGCGAACAATCTGGGGTTCACCTCTGAAGCAATAGCGGCCCAGATTCGTTCGGGCATGCTGGGGGATATTGTCGATGATATTCAGCTTGGCAATCAGAATGTTGAGGTTCTGGTGTCCCAAACCCAGGGGGAGCGCAGTGACCCTGATGCTCTGGACCGGGCGTTGGTGACCTCTAAAACCGGGCAATCGGTGCCCTTGAACGTGGTGAGCAATTATGTCGAAACCCGGGACTGGGGGAAAATCACCCTTGTTGATGGCGTGCGCACGATAACGGTGCAGGCCGATGTTGATGCGGGCAAGGCCAATGCCTCCGCCCTGATGAGTGATCTTCAGGCAAACTGGGTTCCTCGATTTGAGGCGCAATATCCTGAGCTGAAACTTGAAATGCTGGGGCAGGTGGCGGCAACTGCCGAGACCGCCAAGTCCATTGTGCGCGGGTTGGCGATTGGCCTGTTGGGGGTATTCTTGATCCTGTCCTTCCAGTTCCGCTCTTATATCGAACCGTTGATCGTGATGATCGCCATCCCCATGGCCCTGATCGGCTCTATCTGGGGCCATGTGATTATGGGCTATGATATTTCCATGCCCTCGCTAATCGGGGCGGCGTCTCTGGCGGGTATTGTGGTCAATAACTCGATATTGCTGATGCAATATATCAATAAATTTCGCCATGAGGGGATGGATGTGGCGGTCGCTGCGGGGCAGGCAAGCCGGGCACGGATGCGCCCGATTTTCATTTCCACCACCACCACCATCATGGGCATGCTGCCTTTATTGGCGGAAACCAGCGCGCAGGCAGCCTCGATTATTCCGCTGGTGATTTCATTGGTGTTTGGCCTTTTGGTATCAACCATTCTGGTGCTGCTGGTACTGCCGGCGCTTTATGTGATTCTAAACGATATCGGTGCCACCGGTTTTGTTCAGGATAAAGTGGGGGTGGGGGAAATGGCACTGGAAAAATATCAGGCATAAGGAGAAATGTTCTCTTTTTCCAATGCGTTCTGGTTCCAATGCGTTCTGGTTCAGGTAATCGCGGCAAAATCAAACAGTAGCTTGGGATTTAGCGCAATGACCAGAATGGCAATTGCCACCCCCATTATCAGCATCCAGGAGGGTGCGCGAAAGGCGCCCATTTTCTTTTTGTCCATGGAAAACATGATCAGGGGCACGATGGCAAAGGGCAGTTGCAATGATAAAACCACTTGCGAGAGCACCAGCAATTGTGTTGCCCCTTTTTCCCCGAACATAAAAATCATGGCAACCGCCGGTATAATTGCCATCCCCCTTGTAATCAGACGTCTTGCATAAAGGGGCAGACGAATGCGCAAAAAGCCTTCCATCACGATTTGCCCGGCCATGGTGGCGGTAACCGCCGAGGCCAGACCCGAGGCCAGCAGGGCAATCGCAAACAAAACGGGGGCGATTTCTGCCCCCAACAGGGGTGCAAGCAATGCATGGGCGTCGGTCAGGTCTTCCACGATCCCATAGCCGCTGTCATAAAATGCGGCGGCGGCAAGAATGAGGATGGAGGTGTTGACCAGAAGGGCCAGACCAAGGGCAACAGTTGAATCAAGAGTTGCCATTTTGATGGCATCTTTTTTGCCCTTTTCATCCCTGTCATAGGCACGGGTCTGGACAATCCCCGTATGCAGATAAAGGTTATGGGGCATGACGGTTGCGCCCAAAATCCCAAGGGCAAGATAGAGCATGCGCTGGTCTGTGACGATTTCGGGGGAGGGCATGAAGCCTGAAATAATGCCGGCCATTGAGGGCTGGGAAAGAATGAGCTGGCCAACAAAACACCCCGCGATAATCAGGATCATGGCCACGATAAAGGCTTCCAGATAACGAAAACCCCTAGTTTGAAGCCATAGAATTAAAAATACGTCAAATGCGGTGATGGCCACTCCCCAGATGAGGGAGATACCAAACAGCAGTTGCAGGCCGATGGCGGTGCCAATGACTTCTGCCAAATCAGTGGCGATGATGGCCAGTTCCGCCAATATCCACAGGACGAAAGAAACCGGTTTGGAATATTCATTGCGGCAGGCCTGCGCCAGATCCTGTGAAGTGGCGATGGCAAAGCGTGCGCACAATGCCTGAAGCAGAATCGCCATAATGGAGGAAACAAGTACTGCCGCCAGCAGCGTATATCCAAATTCAGAACCACCCGCAAGGGATGTGGCCCAGTTCCCCGGGTCCATATATCCAACCGAAACCAGAAATCCGGGGCCCAGAAAGGCAAAAAACCTTCTGAGAAAGGTCGCATTTATCGGCACATGAACCGAGCGGAACGACTCCACCAGCGAGGGGGTGTGATCGGACATTGCAAACCGATTTGCTTTTGCTGCTTTGGTGGGTTTGGAGGGGGTCATTTTACTAAAATTCAAACTGAATAAAATTTGGCGATTTGGTAATTTGGCGCAACTGGCCCAAGTGGGTATCTGGATTGCCAGAAACGGTAACATTTTGTGCTTACTGCAAATCATTCGCAATTGCAAGAAAGGATGTGGATTTGTCTCCATGTCGATTTTGCGATGACGGGAGTTTGGGGTGTGCGCTTTTTATCGCGTGGGGGAGCTAATAAGCTCATGATTTAAGCTGGTTCGTGTTTTGAGCATGTATGGGAGCCTTGAGGGGGAGCGGGCTGGAAACCTGGCAAAAACCGGTGTAAATGTTTCAATTCAGATCACGGATTCGTCATGAGGATCAGGTAGAATTGTTTAACTTTTGATGTTAGCGGTTTCCTATAATGAGGATTTTGGCAATCATATTGATGATGATTATCGGGATAAGCCACGGGTGGGCCAAGCCCGGCGCTGATCTGTTCTGGTCTCAGGGCGGGGCGGCACCTCATCTGGCGGGCCCTCAGGCCTTTTTCACAGAATTGGGTGCGGGGGTGCCCGGGCCGGTTCACAGCCAGTTCAAGGGCGCGGGAACACCGTTTGCCGATTTAATGGCGGCCAAATCGCCTGCTCATGTTGAAAT
>WFOP01000190.1 GCA_015487985.1 Hyphomicrobiales bacterium | reverse complement strand
ATCTGAACGGCCCATTCCAAAACCGTTCAAGCGGGCTGGTGCAAGTTGGTTTTATCAACATGGCAAACCGCAAACAATAAACCCCGGAGAACAACAATGACTTCACCCGCAAAAAAACTTTTCAAAACGGCACTGAGCGCACTTATGGCTGTTTCCATCGCTTCTGCGTCCATGGTTGGCCCTGCGGCGGCCGCTGGTTCATTTTCCCTGACAATTCTGCCTGCTGCCGGTGAGGATGCCGATGCGTTGCGCGCAGGCATGCAGATTTTTAATCTCATCAATTCTCTTGAACAGAGTGGTGGCGTGATTTCGCAAAACGGCACCGGCAATGGCGCCATGATGGGCCAGAACGGGTCTAACAATTTTGGCACGATCTGGCAGGAAGGCAAAGGCCACAGTGGCAACCTCCAGCAGAGTGGCAATGGGAATGCCTATGGCATTTATCAGTTTGGTGAAAATACCAATGTCAATGTGAACCAGTTCGGTAACGGCCAGACCGGCGCGACCTTTGTCTTTGGATTTTAATCCGACACTCACCTTGTAAAGACCTCCCAAAAGGCCCGCTTCGATATCACCGGAGCGGGTTTTTTGCTTTTGGTTTGTTTTGTAAAAGAGATCAGGGAAATTGTGCGCCATTGGTGCTGACATAAACCGCGTGTACACAATCGGTGGCGGTGATGAAAAGACGGTTCTTTTCGGGGCCGCCAAAAGTCAGGTTGGAGGCGGGTTTTGGTGTTCTGATTTTGCCAAGCGTCACGCCTGCCCGATTGAGTATGTGGACCCCGTCGCCGGCGCTGGTCCAGATGTTTCCCTTGATGTCGAGGCGGAATCCGTCGGGCAGGCCGGGGGAAATTTCAGCGAATACTTTGCCGCCTGACAGGGTATTGTTGTTGTTTACATCGAGCACCCGGATATGGCGGGGCCGGTCGGGACCATGGGTCATGCCGGTGTCGGCAATATAGAGCTGTTTTTCATCCAGAGAAAAAGCCAGGCCGTTGGGCCGATCAAAATCATCGGCGACTTTGGTGAGAGAATTGGTTTTGGGGTCAAAACAAAACACAAAACATCCCGCTTGTTCCCGGGGGGCCTTGTTGCCTTCATAATCGCTTTCGATGCCATAGGCGGGGTCGGTAAACCAGATTGTGCCGTCGGATTTGACCACAAGATCATTGGGGGAGTTCAGTTTTTTTCCCTCATAACTGTCTGCCAATGTGGTGATTGTGCCGTCAAATTCCGTGCGCTCGATGCGCCGGTTGGCGTGGGAACAACTGACAAGGCGGCCACAAAGATCACGGTAGTGACCATTGGTATTTCCCGAATTGGCGCGAAAGATACTGACCCCGATATCGGGGATATAGCGCAAAATCGTGTTGTTGGGGATGTCGCTCCACAACAGGTAATTGCCATCGCCGAACCAGACCGGCCCCTCGGCCCACCGGCAGTTAGAATAAAGAGTTTCAAGGGACGCGGTTTTATTGACCAGTGCAGAAAATTCGGGTTCATATTCGTCATAAAGGGGGGCAGTGGCTGTCATTGCTTCGCGTCCTTTCCGATGCTGGCAACAGGAAACGTCAAATTGGGCCGTTTGACAAGTTTTTGACCTGCTGAAGCGGCTTTTATCCGTCGGCACCATTTATACTGGTCGCATTGGGGAACTTGAAGAAACAGCTTTACTGGCGCCCTTGTTTTGGGTTTATCAGGGGCAAGGTATCTATTGGTTTTTTTGGGGGGTGCATCATGGCAAATCTGAAGTCCGCTTTGACAATTGCTGATCTGAAGGAAATGGCGCGTCGGCGTGTGCCAAAGATGTTTTTTGAGTATGCGGACTCAGGGGCACTGAGTGAGCAGACATACCGTGCCAACGAAAGCGATTTTGAAAAAATCCTGTTTCGCCAGCGTGTGGCGCGAAAACTTTCCAACAGGTCGTTGAAATCTGCGATGATTGGTCAAGAGGTAAGTATGCCGCTGGCGCTTGCCCCCACGGGCATGACCGGTTTTCAACATGCCAACGGGGAAATGCTGGCGGCAAAAGCGGCTGAAGATTTTGGGGTGCCATTTGTCTTGTCCACCATGTCCATTTGTTCCATCGAGGATGTTAAAAGCGTCACCACAAAGCCGTTCTGGTTTCAGCTTTATGTGATGCGGGACAGGGGGTTTGTCAAAAGTCTGCTTGATCGTGCCCGTGATGCGGGGTGCTCGGCGCTGGTGCTCACTATGGATTTGCAGGTGCTGGCCCAGCGCCATAAAGATTTGCGCAACGGGCTTTCCGCCCCGCCAAAATTTATCCCGAAACATCTCTGGCAAATGGCAACCCGTCCCGGCTGGTGCCTGGGTATGGCAACGACGAGGCGGCACGGTTTTGGTAATATCATTGGACACGCCAAGGGCGTTGGCGATCTGGGGTCCCTGAGTGAATGGACCGCCAAACAGTTTGATCTGGAACTTAGCTGGGATGATGTGGACTGGATAAAGGACTATTGGGGGGGCAAGCTCATCATCAAGGGGGTGCTGGATGTGGTGGATGCAAAACATGCCGTTGATACGGGGGCCGATGCGTTGATCGTTTCCAACCACGGGGGGCGGCAACTGGATGGTGCATGGTCGTCAATCCGCGCCTTGCCCCATATTGTTGAAGCGGTAGGGGAGGATATAGAAGTGCATATGGACGGGGGTATTCGCTCGGGGGTTGATATTGCGCGGGCCATCGCACTTGGGGCCAAGGGAACCTATATCGGGCGGCCATTTTTATATGGGCTGGGGGCTGGTGGCGAAGCCGGGGTAAAACGGGTGCTGGATATTTTATATGCAGAACTGGATATGACAATGGCCCTTGGCGGGGAGCGCGATATTGCGGATTTCGGGGCGCACAATATTGCTTCGATAGAGTTTTGAGGCCTCAACCTGAGATTTGCTGACTGTTTTCAAACAGCGCTTCAATAATTGGACAATTGGGGATATCACCCTTAGTGCATTGAGCGGCCATGGCCTGCAGGGCATTTTCCAGTTGATGCAGATCGCTCAGTTTTTTGCGTATGTTTTGCAGATGAGTAAGAGTGGTTTTGTGGACTTGAGCGCAACTCAGGTTATCCTCATCAACCATCGACAAAAATGTGCGCAATTCGTTGATGCTGAAACCCAGATTTCGACAGCGCCTGATGAATGAGAGCCGCATAAGTTGAGTATGGTCATACTGCCGGTTTCCCCCTTTTGTGCGGGCCGGGTCAGGCATAATTCCAATGCGTTCATAATAGCGAATGGTCTCGATATTGACGCCGGTTTTCTTTGACAGGCCGCCGATTGCATATCCCCTGAGAATATTCGTTTTTCCCATCACGTTGCCCTTGTATCTGTAGCCACTACAGATTGTAGCGTAGTGCGACTTATTCAAAAAGTCCTGTCAAATCCGGGTGATTTGAGAGGTTGAAATGGTTTTCAAATCAAGAATGCCCGTGTTGAGCCAATAAGCGGGAGCGCAGCAGGCGGGAACATGTTTTGCAAAAATTTAACAGGTTTATGGAGCTTGAAATGAATGAAAAGAAATTGTTGTTAACCGGAATTGTTGGCACGCTGATTGCCGCTCTTTGCTGTTTTACGCCGGTACTGGTGATTTTATTTGGAATCGTGGGCCTGTCGGCAGTCGTGGGATACCTGGATTATGTGCTGTTCCCCGTATTGGGTTTTTTTATAGTTTTGACCATTTATGCGGTTTGGCGCCGCCACAAAATTCAACGGACGCGGGGGTGATTTATGTCTGAATTCAAGTCGGAGGACATCAATGTTCTTGTGCAAAGAAAATGGGACATTTGCGTTGTGGGGGCCGGTTCTGCGGGGTTTTCTGCGGCGATTAGTGCAGCTGATCTTGGGGCGAGGGTTTTATTGGTCGGAGAAGGTACAATTGGAGGAACATGCGTAAATGTGGGATGCGTGCCTTCAAAAGCAGTGTTGCGTGCGGTGGAGCCGATTTATTTGATGGAGGCGGCAAAACGATTTGCTGGAATAAGTACCACGGCCCGGATCGAAGACTGGTCGGCACTTATTCGCCAGAAACAGAATTTGGTGGATGAACTCAGAGAGGCAAAATATATTGACGTGTTGAACAGTTATGACACCATCTCATATCTTCAGGGCGCTGCACGTTTTTCTAAGGGGCGGGCCTTGCAGGTTGGCGATGTTACAATTCGCGCGGATAAAATAATACTTGCAACCGGCGCGCATTCTGCTTTGCCGGACATTGCCAATATCGAAAACACTGACTTTTTAACCAGTACAACTGCGCTTGAGCTGGAAAAATTGCCAAGCTCGCTAACAATTGTGGGAGCGGGTTTTATCGGTGCGGAAATCGCCCAGATATTTGCACGGGCCGGGGTACAGGTAAATCTTGTTTCACGTCATGGCCTTTTACCCGGAATTGAGCCTGAATTGTCAGCGGCGCTTGCCGGATATTTTGTGGAGGAGGGGATAAACCTGTTTCAGGTCAAAAGCTATGATCGTGTGGAAAACAAGGGAGGCGGATTTGTACTTCATGTGATGGGTGATAATGGTCCAGAGGTCATCAATTCACGAAAATTGATGATTGCTTCGGGTCGCAGGGCAAATACAAAAGGGCTAAATCTTGAAAATGTCGGCATTAAAACCCGTACCGATGGCAGTGTTGTTGTGAATTCGTTTATGGGTACATCTCACAAGAATATTTTTGCTGCCGGTGATATTACCGGTCGTGACCAGTTTGTTTATATGGCGGCGTATGGCGCAAAAATAGCCGCGAAAAATGCCTTGGGAAATAATTTGCAGAAATATGACAACTCGGCCATGCCCGCCATTGTGTTTTGCGATCCGCAGGTTGCATTTGCAGGGTTAAGTGAGGTCGGGGCGCGTAATGCGGGCTATGATGTAAAAACATCGGTTCTCACCCTGGATAATCTGCCTCGTGCTCTTGCTGCGCGCGATACACGTGGCCTGATAAAACTGGTGGCGGATCAAAGTACCGGACGGCTTCTTGGCGCACATATTCTGGCCCCGGAGGGCGCTGACAGCATTCAAACGGCTGTTTTGGCTATTAAAGCGGGGATGACTTATGAGGAGTTGGGCGCCACAATATTTCCCTACCTTACAACAGTGGAGGGCTTAAAACTTGCGGCTCAAACTTTTGATATGGATGTAAAAAAGCTTTCCTGCTGTGCTGGATAGTTATAGGTCACTTCAAAAAAAGAGGTGAGTTAAAAATTGAAATTCAGCTTATCAACCCATTCTCAATGGCATATCTGGTGAGGCCGGCGGTCGTGCTGATGGACAGTTTCTTTTTGATGTTCTTGCGGTGTGTTTCAACGGTGCGGGTGGAAATATCAAGCAGTTCGCCAACGTCTTTGGAGCTTTTCCCCTCTGCCACCAGCACAAGCACCGATTGTTCGCGGGTGGTGAGGGGGCTGGCCTGTTCCAGTGATTTTTCCTTGCTCATCAAGGCGTCTGATACTCCGGAAGAAAAATAGGTTCCCCCGGCGGCAACGGTTTGAATGGCCGAGATGATTTCATCGGTGGAGACGTCCTTGAGCACATAGCCCGAGGCACCACACATAACCGAGGTGGAGATATATTCCCTGTCATCGTGCATGGAGAGCATGATGATGCGGATGTTTGGGGAGCGTTCCTTGAATAATTCGATAGCATCCAGTCCGTTTGTGCCCCCCATATTTATGTCCATCAGAATGACGTCGGGGCCGGTTTTGTTTGAAATCTCCATGGCCTGATTGACGCTTGAGGCGGCCCCCACCACATCAATATGGGCATAGGTTTCAATAATGGCGCGGATGCCCTCAAGTACCAGTGGGTGATCATCAACCAAAAGAACTTTAGTTGGAATGTTACTCATGGTTTCTTCTTGCCTTTTTGATGCAGGTAAATTGATCGGGGAAGTTTAGCGCTAAGGGTGGTGCCTTTGGGGGAAGATCGCATAATAAGTGCGCCTGAAAAATGCTCCATGCGCTCTTGCATATTTCTCAACCCCAGCCCCGCATTGCCCGGTTGATTGCTGGAGCCGTTGTTGAAGGGGTTGCTGGTTCCGTTGTCGGCAATGGTCATTTCCACGCCCTTTGCGCTGGATGAGAGGTCTATTTGAACCCGGGTTGCGCCCGAATGGCGCTCCACATTGGTCAATGCTTCCTGGGCAACGCGGTAAAGTGCTGTCTTTGCATCTGTGTGAAGCAGGTTCTTGATGGAAACTGTATTGAGTTTGACCTTGATTTTTGTGTTTTGTGAAAAATGGTGGGTCAGTTCCTCAAGGGCTGAACTCAAACCCAGATCATCGAGCATGCCGGGGCGCAGGTCATGGGAAATCCGTCGGATTTCCTTAATGGCCAATCCCAGATTTGCCGCGGCGCGTTCAATGGTTGCCAATGCGTCACTGGCGTCGTTTTTTACCTTGTGTCTTGCCAGATCAAGAACGTAACGTACCGCGATCAGGTTTTGGGAAATACCATCGTGCAGCTCGCGCGCGATGCGGGTGCGTTCCTCCTCCTGGGTATCAATAATGCGCTGGGTGAGGTGTTTGAGCTTGTTGTCGCTCATGGCCCGTTCACGTAAATTGAGAAGCAGACCAACGATATAAACCGTAATGATTGCAAGGAGCATAATTATGGCGATCAGGAAAAATGTCTGGTCAATGGAGGATTTGAGTTCGTCATTGGCAGAGGCGGTTTGCGCGATGATATCATCGACATAAAGGCCCGTTCCCAACATCCACCCCCATTTGGGCAGGGCAATCGCATAGGACAATTTGTCCGCGATTTCGCCCGAGGAGGGTTTTTCCCATATATAGGAATGAAATCCGCCCCCCTGTTTTGCCACATTGATCAGATTTTCAATTACCCGGTCCCCACGGGGATCCGTCAGGTCAATCCAGTTTTTCCCCACGCGGAAATCTTGTCGGGGATGGACCAGGTTGTTCCCTTCAAAATCATAAACAAAGAAATAGCCGTCTTCGGAATAAGAAAGATTGGTCAAAATCTGTTTGACCTGTTCTTGTGCCTCAAGGTCATCAGGGGTGGCATTGTTGTAAATCTGGGAGATGGAGGACTGAGCCATGCTCACGTAATTGATCAATTCGCGCTGTTTGGCTTCGAGCATGTTTTTTTCAAAAGTCGAAATGCCGTTGCGTGCCAGATTGCGCGATTGGGACGTTACAATGAAGGAAATGGCCAATATCGAGATAACGAGTGTTAGCGCTCCAAGCAGGATAACATGGGGTCTGAAATTCATAAAACGCCTTTTAATCTGGTCCTTGCATTTGCCTGACCCGTTGGTTTTGGTCTGTTTGAGGTTAACATAATTGCATGAAAGATCAGAGTGTGCGTAGTTTTGGGTAGACAAAGTGGCGAATACGGGCTTTTTTAGCAACAGTAGCTATATAAGGTTGCTGTATTAAGTGTCGCAGGTTGTGCGGCGCATACGCGTTTTCGGGAGGAATAATATGGAACGTCGTAAATTTCTAACTGGTTCAGCTTTGGTCGGTGCAGGTGCTGCTTCAACCTTGGCAACCCCGGCTCTTTCACAGGGTCGTGAAAAACTAACAATGGTTCTGACTTGGGGCCGAGGTGCTGCCGGCGTTTTTGATGCAGCTCAGCATTTTGCTGATTCTGTTGCCGGTGTAACAGATGGTACGCTTGAAATTGATATTAAGGCACAGGGCGAACTGGTTTCGGGTCTTCCTGCTGTTTTTGATGCTGTGACTTCGGGTCAGGCTGATATGTATCACGCTGCTGATTATTATTATGTTGGTCAGCATCCTGCCATGGCATTCTTTACTGCTGTGCCATTTGGCATGACACCAAGTGAAATGTTCAACTGGTACTATCACATGGGTGGCCATGAGCTGCATCTTGAAGTTGGCGAAGAGTTTGGTCTTACATCCTTTTTGGGTGGTAATACCGGTCCTCAGGCCGGTGGCTGGTTCCGCAAGGAAATCAATTCCGCTGCTGATTTCAACGGTTTGAAATTCCGCATGCCGGGTCTTGGCGGCGCTGCACTTGGTAAACTGGGCGCTTCCGTACAGACTCTTCCGGGCGGCGAAATCTATCAGGCCCTTGCCTCTGGTGCGCTTGATGGAACCGAGTGGATTGGTCCCTGGGCTGACGAAAAAGCCGGTTTCCAGGAAATCACCAAATTCTACTACACTTCAGGCTTCCATGAGCCGGGTGCCGGTCTTTCTGTTGCAACAAATACCGATCGTTTCAACAGTCTGTCTGCGTCTCACCAGAAAGCTATTGAAGTATGTTCTGCAGAAACAAATCTGTGGAGCCTGCATCAGTTCCTGGCCAACAACTCAGAAGCTCTTGAGCGTTTGAAGGGTGCAGGCGTTCAGACGCTTGAATTCCCTGATGATGTTTGGGATGCGTTTGGTGCGGCTTCTGCTGAAGTTATGGGCGAGCACATGGGTGATCCCTTGTTCGCAAAAGTATCAGAATCCGTGCAACGCGCGATGCGTCTTTCCAATGACTGGAATACGCTTTCTTCAGTTGCCTATGCGCGTCAACGTACTCGCGTACTTGGTTAAGCTGATAAAAAATACTCAGATACGGGAAGCCGGGCATTGCGTCCGGCTTTCCTTTTGACATCCAAATTCGCCAACCGATAAAAAAAATAATGGTGGCCGATTAAGAGATGACAATTTTAGGGGAAGCACAACATGGATATTGTCACACATATACTCACGAACTTTGTTATGGGGTTTGTGAACCTGGTTATCTCTCCTTATCACCTTTATAATTTTCTGACCCTTGAGACATTCAAGGAAAAAATGAGTGCTTTTGTTCTTGCAGGGCAGTCTCAGGGTTTCTTCTATATGGTTCTGGCGCTGGTGGTGGTGCTGATTGGATTGGGAATTTACCGGCGCAGCATTTTGCGACGTACAGTTTTTGTTCTTGAAGTGTTTGGTGGCAAAATCGGGATGATTGCCGCGTGGTTTGCCGCCATTATGATGTTCCAGCAGGTGATGATTATCGGTATGGGCCAGATTTTCCGTGGCAACGAACTGGTTTTTTCTCCCCTTGGAATCATTTTGTTCGAAGGGGAATTGCAGTGGTTCTCCGGGCAACTCAAATTTTACAACGCTTTTTTGATCGCTGTTGCGTCCGGGTACACTTTCATTGAAGGGGGGCATGTGCGGGTTGACCTGATCTATGCCGCCACCAAACGGCGCACCCAGATATGGATCGACTTTATCGGCACGCTGATCATGTTTATTCCATCGACGGTTCTTTTGTGGTGGTTTGCCTGGCCTTTGGCGATGAATTCCATGTTCTCTCAGCGGCCATTGAATATCTGGTCATCGGGGGCGCGCTGGAGAGATTTCAAATGGGAATCTTCGGGAACCGCTGAGTTTTCATGGGTGTGGTCATTCAAGCTTCTGATCGTGGTTTTTGCCGGCCTGATGTTTTTGACGGCAGTCGCGTTTTTGTTGCGTAATCTGCTGGCGCTTTTGGAGCCCAAAGAAGATATTCCAAGCCATTATTCGCTTGAAGGAGATGGGCATGACGGCGTCACCATCACTGGTTTGGCCGCGCGTTCGGTATTCATCTATGACAAAAAGAAGGTTTCGGGGGCGACTGAAAAGTCTGATCCCGCAGATACAAATCAAACTATGACTAAAGGGGTTTAGGCGCTATGTTTTTGGGATTAACTGGCGTTGAATTATCGC